>JAGDBY010000033.1 GCA_017958765.1 Bacteroidales bacterium
GCTCTGTACTGTGGATTCGAAGCCGCTCAGGGAGACATAGTCATCACGATGGATTCCGACCTGCAGGACGATCCGGGAGAGATTCCGGGGATGGTCAAGATGATCAAAGAGGAAGGCTACGACATAGTATCGGGCTGGAAGAAAAAGAGATACGACAACAAGCTCACTAAGAATCTTCCTTCAAAGCTATATAATGCCACAGCCAGGAAAATCACAGGAATCAAGCTCCACGATATGAACTGCGGCCTGAAAGCTTACAGAAGCGACGTGGTCAAGAAAATAGAAGTGTACGGCGAGATGCACCGCTTCATCCCGTATATTGCCAAGAACGCCGGCTTTACCAAGATCGGTGAGAAAGAGATCCATCATCACGCCCTCAAATACGGCAAGAGCAAATTCGGAGTCAACCGCTTTATCAACGGCTTTCTGGATCTGCTTTCACTTTGGTTCCTTCAGGTATTCGGCAGAAAGCCTATGCACCTGTTCGGAGCGATGGGCACCTTCACCTTCCTGGTCGGTTTTGTTATTGCCATCGTACTGATCGTCAACAAGCTCATAGCTCAGGCTCACGGCCTTCCTTTCAGAGCCGTAACGGATCAGCCTCTGTTCTATCTGGCGTTGGTAGCTGTCCTTGTAGGTACGCAACTGTTCCTGACGGGCTTCCTGGGAGAGCTGATCTCCAGAAACTCATCTGACAGGAACAACTACGTTATCAAAGAGAGAATCAGGTAATTACAGAGATTCAAGAAGTTTCTTTCTCTCCTCTTTCTGAAACATTCTGCAGGTGGCATTGAATGTCACCTCGGGATCGATCGTTATCCTGCCGGTCACCAGATCGCCTGTGAATACGGCGCTGTCGAACAGACTTGTCATATCGGCAACCTTGAAAGATCCGGTAGCTTTGCCGGACACATCGAGTTTGTTTGAAATCATCTCTCCCTCGAACACTCCGTCAGGGCCGACAATAACTTTGCCTTTGGTTTTGACTATGCCCTTAATATTACCGTCTATACGGACGTCACCATCCGACTCGAATTCTAACTGAGTAATCTTGGATGATTTGGAAAAAAGGGAAAGGTCGTTTTCCAGGGAAGTGTATTCTACGTTGTCAGCCATACCTGTTATCTGTTAAAAATGAATTGCTTCTGAATGAATTGCCGCTGCTGCCTCCATAATTCCTTCACTCATAGTCGGATGAGGGAAGACTGTTTTGGCGAGCTGCTTGGCGGTTATACCGTTCTCCATAAGGGCTACCATAGGGCCTATCATCTCCGAAACGTTGGCTCCTACCAGATTGACGCCCAGAACCTTATCGGTAGCGTCATCGGAGATTATTTTCACAAAGCCGTATTTCTCTCCGGCAGCCGTAGCCTTTCCGGAAGCAGTGAACGGGAACTTGGCCGTCTTGTATTCCAACCCTTTCTCTTTGGCCGCCCTCTCGGTGATACCTGCTGAAGCAACCTCAGGAGAAATGTATGTACAGCCCGGAATGAATGAATAATTCACCGGCTTAGGATCCAACCCTGCGATAAACTCTACGCAGTGGATTGCCTCTGCTGAAGCCACATGGGCAAGTGCCGGAGTGGCGATGACGTCGCCTATCGCATATATACCGTCTACTGCGGTCTTATAGTGTCCGTCAACAGGTATTCTGCCGCGGTTCAGCTCTATTCCCAGAGCTTCCAGGCCTATATTCTCGGTATTAGGGATAACACCCACCGCACTCAGGACTACTTCTGCTTCCAGATACTCAGTCCCTTTCTTGGTCTCAACCTCAACTTTGCAGAGGTCCCCTTTCTCCACGCTCTTTACTGCCGCCGAAGTCATCACCTTGATGCCGGCCTTGCGGAGAGATCGGCTTACCTGCGCGCTGGTATCATCGTCCTCGATAGGGAGAATGCGGTCCACATACTCGACAATTGTAACCTCGGTCCCCAGAGTTCTGTAGAAGAATGCGAACTCCGTTCCGATAGCGCCGGAGCCTATAACTACCATACTCGCAGGGAGCTTCTCAGGCACCAATGCCTGGCGGTAACACCAGATCTTCTCACCGTCCACAGGGGCGAACGGAAGAGAGACAGGGCGGGCTCCCGTTGCGATGATAATATTCTTTGCACCGTATTCTGTGCAGGAGCCGTCCAGGGACGACACCGCAACTTTTCTGTCACTGGTAATGCTCCCGGTACCCTCCAGTACGGTAACATTGTTCTTCTTGAAAAGGAAGGTTATACCCTTGTTCATTGTCTCGCTCACTCCGCGGCTTCTGGCAACTATGGCTGAGAGGTCGGCGGTAACATTCTCCGCAGAGAAACCGTAACTCTCGCCTGAAACTGCATAATGATAAGCCTGAGCGCTCTTCAGGAGGGCTTTTGTAGGGATACAACCCCAATTGAGACAGATACCTCCGAGCTCCGAACGCTCCACCACGGCAGTTTTCATACCGAGCTGAGATGCCCTGATAGCTGCTACGTATCCTCCAGGGCCTGAACCGATTACTATAAGATCAAATTCCATAATTACTATAATCCTTTACCGTGACAGTTTTTATACTTCTTGCCGCTTCCGCACGGGCACGGGTCGTTTCGGCCCACTTTCTTCTCAACCCTGATCGGAGCGTTGCTGCGCGGCTCTGCGTTGTTGTTCAGCAGATCCGGCTTGTTGGCCTGCATAGAACTCATATCGGTCCTGCGCTCCTGTGCCTCGGTAGCTACATCCTCAGGATCCTGCTGGTCATTCTTCAGGAAGATGTAAGCCTTGAGCAGAATAGCCAGAATATCTTTGTACATCCCTTCCAGAGCGGCGATAAACAGGTCGAAACTCTCGGTCTTGTAGATAAGCTTAGGGTCTTTCTGTTCGTATGACACATTCTGCACGGCCTGCTTTAAGTCATCCATATCGCGCAG
Source organism: Bacteroidales bacterium (assembly GCA_017958765.1). Classification (GTDB taxonomy): domain Bacteria; phylum Bacteroidota; class Bacteroidia; order Bacteroidales; family UBA932; genus Equibacterium. The sequence continues at coordinate 2,904 of JAGDBY010000033.1, forward strand.
GTGCTTGATCCAGTACTCGTCAATCACTCTGAGGGTTATATTCTTCTCGATGGCCCTTACAAGCTCGCGGCCTTTGCTCTCGTACGCTTTGCGCAAATCTACGAGAACCGTGTAGACTTTCTTGCCGTCGCTGATAGGAAGGGCGATGTTCTGATAGAACATTCTCTTCTTCTCATAGATGTAGTTGATAATAGGCCAAGCCTGCTGTATGATGACATCGTTACGTCTCTGATGAGTAGCCATAATGGTATCTCTCAGTCTGTCAGCGATTTCTACTTTCTTAGCCTTCTCGTAGAATGCCTCGTCGAATCCCGGTTCCACGGAGAGAACCGACATCAGTTCCTCGCAGAACTCTGCATAATCCAGATTGTGATGCTTGTCCACGAATATGTCGCAATAGTCGGTTGCCATATTGAGAACGTCTACGTCAATCCTCTCACCCGTAAGGGCGCTGCGTCTCTTGGTGTAAACCACTTCACGCTGAGAATTCATTACGTCGTCGTACTCGACCAGATTCTTACGGATACCGAAGTTGTTCTCCTCAACCTTCTTCTGCGCTCTCTCGATTGCGCCCGACAGCATTGAGTTCTGGAGAGCCTCCCCTTCATTCATACCCATACGGTCCACGACCTTGGCAATTCTCTCGGAACCGAAAAGACGCATCAGGTCATCCTCGAGAGAGATATAGAATATTGACGATCCCGGGTCTCCCTGACGTCCTGCACGGCCTCGAAGCTGACGGTCCACACGGCGGCTCTCATGTCTCTCTGTACCGATGATTGCCAGACCGCCTGCGGCCTTCACATCGTCGGTAAGCTTGATATCGGTACCACGGCCCGCCATGTTGGTGGCGATTGTCACGGTACCAGCCTTGCCGGCCTGAGCTACAACCTCGGCCTCACGGGCATGCTGCTTCGCATTGAGGACCTGGTGCTTCACTCCGCGCATTGTCAGCATCCTGCTGAGCAATTCGGATATCTCTACTGAAGTCGTACCGACAAGCACCGGACGGCCCTCGGCGATAAGCCTTCTGATCTCATCTATGACAGCGAAGTATTTCTCTTTCTTTGTTCTGTATATCAAGTCATCCTGGTCCTTGCGGATAACCGGACGGTTGGTAGGGATTACCACAACGTCCAGTTTGTAGATAGACCAGAACTCACCGGCCTCGGTCTCTGCTGTACCTGTCATACCGGAGAGTTTGTGATACATTCTGAAGTAATTCTGGAGAGTGATGGTGGCGAAGGTCTGTGTGGCAGCCTCAACTTTCACATTCTCCTTAGCCTCGACAGCCTGGTGCAAACCGTCGCTCCAACGGCGCCCCTCCATAATACGGCCGGTCTGCTCGTCGACGATCTTGACTTTGTTGTCAATTATCACATAGTCAACATCTTTCGTGAACATAGCGTAAGCCTTGAGCAGCTGGTCCACTGTGTGCATACGCTCCGCCTTGAGAGAATAGTTGGCATAGAGCTCGTCTTTCTTGATCTTCTTCTCGTCATCGCTCAGAGCAGGGTCCTTCTCAATCTTGGAAACTTCTTCTCCGAGCTTAGGCATCAGGAAGAAATCTGCATCGCCTACGGCGTTAGCCAGAATCTCGTTACCCTTGTCAGTGAGTTCTACGCTCCTCTGCTGCTCGTCGATGACGAAGAACAGGTCGTTGGTGATAGTCCTCTGCTCAATATCCTTGTCGGTAAACGCGGCCCTGATAAGCTTCGCCTGAGCATCCTGCAGAATCTGCTTAATGCCCGGTTCACTCAGATAACTGATCAGCGGCTGATATTTAGGGAGCGCTTTGAAAGCTTTCAGAAGGAATACCTCTCCTTCCTCGACATTATTCTCTTTGAGAAGCTTCTTTGCCTGGTTCAGCAGCTGATTTACAAGCTGACGCTGCTGTTGGTAGAGCTTCTCGACATAAGGTTTGTATTCTATAAAAGTGGCGTCTCCTGTACGCGGTACAGGACCTGAAATGATCAAAGGGGTACGGGCGTCATCAATCAACACTGAGTCGACCTCATCGACAATTGCAAAATGGTGTTTCCTCTGAACCAGGTCGTTCGGATTGATAGCCATATTGTCACGGAGGTAGTCGAAACCGAATTCATTGTTGGTACCGAAAGTGATGTCGGCCCTGTAGGCCTTCTTGCGGGACTCAGTACAAGGCTGGTGCTTGTCGATACAGTCTACGCTCAGACCGTGGAACTGGTAGAGCGGACCCATCCACTCGCAGTCACGTTTTGCCAGATAGTCGTTCACGGTGAC
>JAGDBY010000003.1 GCA_017958765.1 Bacteroidales bacterium
AGAACCGTTGATAGGAATGCTCCAGGTATAATTCTCCGGCGTACCGTCATTGTCTCCGTCGATGTCAGCCGTAATCACAAGTCTGATGCAGGCGTTGGCCGCCATTGCCGAAGCGCTCCAGCGAGAATACGGATAGAAACTGGGGTTAGCCGTTGCCGAGCCGTCAGCAATTGAATTCACCTGGTCGGAGAGAATGCCGGCGTTCAGAGCCCCTGTCTGCCAAGCCGACGTATTACCGCTCAGATACTGAGGAGATGTCACGTCACTGCCCGAGAACAGTTTCAAGGCCGGAACGTTCTTCAGATAGATCTTGACGTTGCTCAGTGTCTGGCCCGCCAGAGGAGTTCCTGTGAAATTGACTGCCAGCGAGGTCAGGGCGATCTTCGCCACGAAACGGGTTACGTCCACCTCAACCGTATTGGTCTGGGAACTGCTCAGGGTACAGTCAGTTTCTCCTATCATTGTGAAAGAGGAAGAATTCTCTTTCATCATAGAGGCAGTTTTAGAGAGGAAATTAGCTTCGGATCTGACCGAAGTAACGTCAAAACCGGCCTGTCTGTTCGCCACCACATATACGTGTTTCGGACCGCTTGTAGCAGTCAGGCTCAATGAAGCGTTACTGCTTTCGCTTTTATAACCGTCAATAACTCCCGTAGAAGCATTGAATACGAACACATCGTAGTTGTTGATTGTCCCTTCGTTAGTCTCCGTCACTCCCAATGCCTTTGACATTGCATCGTTCACCTTCACTGTCATAACAGCTTCGTCCACCGGCCTATCTCCGCTTAAATCTTTCTGACACGCCGTAAATGCCATTGTTCCCACAATAGCGATAGCAATAAATGTTCTTTTCATAACTGTTTTAATTAATTGTTAGTAAATGATATATGTATTATTTGACAATAATTCCCATTTGCCAGGTTGCCGTATAAGTCTCATTGTAATAGTGAATTCCGCGGATGGTTGTAACTCCCTTGCCTACTGCCACCACGTCTCCTTCCGGGGTGCAGGTAGCCACTGACGGATCATCGCTGTACCAGAAGCCGCTCCCCGCCACGCCGTGCCCCAGATTGGTGCCGTACATCTCGCAGAGATTGCTGTATCCGTTGTTGTATCTCTGCAGCAGCTGCATATGGATTGTAGTCCCTACGGTAACCGTCTGTCCTACGGTAGGGTAAGCGACTGTCTGCGTCAGTCTGGCAGATATAATCAGTGACATTGATGCCGAATACCCTTGGTACTGTGCCCTCACTCTGGTCTCCACCCTGGAATCGTTGTACATGCAGCAATGTATCACTCCCTGTTCGTCGATGGTGCAGGCCGAAGTATTGTCGCTGGAGAATGTACACAGAGAACGGTCCAGCGTATCCGGCTCAGTCCCGTAGTAGGCAACGACGGACGTTTGGAAAGTCTCATCATAAGAGAGCGCCTGGTTTGGAGGTCTGAACACTATTCTTGTAAGATTCTGACTTACAATGACGCTTGTTGTCTCTGACACTCCTGATCCGTCGGCGGCCACTGCCGTGATGGATGCTGTGCCGTACGACACCGGAGTGACGAGCCCCGTCTGTGAAACGGTAGCCACGCCGGGATTGTCGCAAATCCAGATTACATCGGTGTTCTTGGCTGTAGAAGGAGCCACGGAAGCGCTCAGCTGCAACGTCTCATCCATCATAATCCTCTTCCGTGTCCCTTCCAGCGTAATACTGCTCACAAATTCCCCCAAGTCACTCACATCCACCCTCCAACTGTTCTCGTTCATACCCTCTTCAGTCAGGCTGACCACGATGTCATACCTTTTGTTCCTGGCAATGTCGAAATTGCCCACATTGTCTTCTCCAAGGAAAAAACGGTAGATGTTCGTACCGTACCGGGCTGCGTCGCGATACTCTACTTCAAATTCGAAGTAGGTGCACAGGTCGTTGTACACGCTCCCGGGCGCGAAGCATTTCCCGGACTGTAAAGTATTGTCACTTATAAGGTTGCCGTGTTTATTCTCAAACAGATAATAGCTTACCTGCAGCCCGGCATTAAGGAGCGCGAGGTCCGTTGCGTCTGCGCGGTCCCCTTCGCTCAGTACATCAGCAGTCGATTCTGTAGCAGATTCTCCGAACAGCCTCACGGAAGAAGGGATGTTCTTGAGTTTCGCCGACACTATGTTGAACTGCGTGCCCTCGGGAACGAGGCTTTTGTCAAATGAGACGGTGACAGCGCTCACGCACCGCTCCAGAGCGACATTTACAGCCATATTGTTCCTCAGAGAGAGCGGCTCGCTCACAAAACACATCGGGACCGCTCCGTTTAAATCTGCAATGTCACCGTATGAGGCAATCGGATATTTATACCCGAGAAGGGCGCTCTCCCTTATAAAAGCGGGATTGAGAGCCTGGTTACTCATATTCGCCAGACAATATATCTTATAAGTCTCCCCATCGAAAGTGGTGAATCTTATTGACCCCACCCCTCCGTTATCAGAGTACGAGCTATGGACAAGCAGCCCTGAAGAATTGTATATCAGGATGTTAACATTACTGAGAAAAGAGTCGTTTACCGCAAGGACCTTTGTCAAAGCGCCTTTGCTCTGATAATTGAAATAAAGAGTAGTCCTTCCCCCCTCACTCTGTCCGCCGGAGAATTGCTCCTTATGGACACAGCTCACCGCCACCAGAGCCACCATTACCGTTACTATGTATCTTTTCATCGTCTCGTCGTTTGCTGCAAAAGTAGAGTTCGGGCAGCCGGCGAGAGAATAATGATACATTCTCGCAAGGTATTTATGCGATAACAAAAAAACCGGCTGAATCCCGAAGATCAACCGGTTATCTTTTTAAAAAGGAAGACTCTTTTAGAGAATTGTTTTGATATTGTCGGCGACTCCCTGCACCAGACGGACGCGGGCTTCGGCGCTGGCCCATCCTACGTGAGGGGTAAACATCATTCTCTCTTTGTGCTTCATCTTCATATAAGGATGGTCTGCCGGGATAGGCTCTGCAGAATAAACGTCCAATCCGGCCCCGGCAATAATGCCCTCATCAACCGCGCGGGCCAGATCAGCCTCGTTCACAATCCCTCCGCGCCCCATATTGATGATGATCGCATTCTTCTTCATAAGGCAGAGCTTGTCGTATGTGATCAGGTTGTTGGTCCTGTCATTGAGCGGAGCGTGGATCGATATGATATCGCTCTTTGCCAGCAGTTCCTCGAGAGAAAGAGCCGGATATTCGGTGCAGTGATTTGTGCCTGAAGTGGAGAAGTAATTCACATTCATCTTGAAAGCTTTCGCCACCTGCGCCACGCGGCTTCCGATCGTACCCATACCGATGACACCCATAGATTTCCCGTCCAGCTCAGGGAACGGGTGAGACATCTCCGTGAAACAGCCGCTTGCGCTGTAGTCACCGCTCTTCACATATCCGTCGAAGAATTTGATCTGTCCCAGAAGGCCTAGAATCAGCGTATATGTCACCTGAAGAACGCTCTCTGTAGAATAACCGGCCACATTCTTGACAGGAATACCCTTCTGTGCAGCGTAAGCTACATCTATATTGTTTGTTCCGGTAGCAGCCTCGCAGATAAGCTTGAGATTCTTGCAACCGTCGATTTCAGCCTTACCTATTTTAACTTTGTTGACAATCAGAACGTCACAGTCACCGGCTCTCTCCAGAACCAGTTCGGCAGGAGTTGAACCGTATCCGGTATAATCACCGAGCGCCTTAATCGGGTCGAGACTGACGTCGAATCCGACCGTAGCATCATCCAAGAAAACGATTTTCATATTGTATCAGTTTTAAAGCAATTCAATTATTTGGTCATAATAGCGTTTTGACACAGGGATTCTCTGTCCGTCTGCACTGTCCATCTCAGCATATGTAACACCCTCTTTCTCCTTCCTCAGAACCTTGATATGTTTAGGGTTGATGTAGTATGAACGGTGACAGCGGACTATCTTGTGCTCGCTGCAGAGGTCGTCGATAGCCTTCATAGAGGATCTCAGACTGAAGGAGCGCATCTTCTCTCCCTCTGTATAATGTATGTTTACGTAATTCTCGTCAGCTTCGATGAAGTATATAGAATTGTTACGTACCACAAGCTTCAGATTACGTTTTTCGTCGTAGAATCTCACCCTGGCATTCTCTATATCGTCATCTATAAACTGCTTGTTCTCAGTATATTTCAACGTAAGTGCAAGGGCAATTATAGAGAACGGGATCGATATTATCGCAGCCAGGACCGAGAAGCAGGTGAATACAGTTCCCATATAAGGAACCGCCTGTTCAGAAACCAGCCAAACGTACAACGCCGTAAAGAACGAGATCACCGCAACCTCTAGAATGCTCCAGAAGAGATACCATCCCCAGGAGAGCCGCAGGTTACGTCTTATCGCGCACATCGGAACCCTGGAAGCGATGTAAACCACCAGCATAATGCTCGCAATAATCAATACGTTGAACTGGAAATGGGCAACCGGGAAGTTCAACCTCTCTTCAAGATGGAAAGGGAGGAATATCAATACAAAGAAGACGCAGAACGCAGGAATCCCGAGAATGTGCAGAATCGTCGGTCCCGGTTTCTGTATGTTTGCAGGGATAAAATGCTCTGAATTCGCCATTGCTGATTATTTTGGTTGGGTGTGACGAAATTACAAACTTTTTTATTTAGTCCCAAATTTTAGCACTTTAACCCCAAAAATAAACTTTTAGTCATCATAAAGGCATGGTACTCACATTTACTTGACTGAGTATAAGCAAGAAAATACTTTTGCGAAAAAACAGTAGAATACCATGATGGGACACATGAATTATTACTACAATCTGTTTGACGCCTTCCAGGAGTCACTCAGAGACAACTGCAACCTTACTGCAATCACAGACTACCCTACCGGCAGGTCAATGTCTTATCTCGACCTTGCCTCAGGCATTGCCAAAATGCACATTCTTTTCGAGGAATTGGGGATCGGCGCAGCAGACCGCATAGCTCTTCTTGGAGGAAATGACGCCGACTGTGTTGTATCGTATGTAGCAGCGCTGACCTACGGCGCCGTTGTCGTTCCTATCGGACATCACGAGGAGACGGACAACGTGGCTGCGATAATCAGAAGAAC
>JAGDBY010000004.1 GCA_017958765.1 Bacteroidales bacterium
CTTCGGACACGCCCTCCGCTAGCGCTCTGATGAGCGCTTTATATTTCCTTCCGCTCTCGGGCTATAAGTCCTTCGGACACGCCCTCCGCTAGCGCTCTGATGAGCGCTTTTTAGATACCTTCCGCTCCCGGGCTAATTGAAGAGTTTGTCTGCGAAGACGTCGGTGAAGATCTTGTGGAGCTCTTCCGGAGTTTCTCGCTTCCCTCTTCGGATCCATATCATCAGAATGCTGATGCTTGCTGCGCAGGAGAGCCCGTTGATATACTCCAGAGTAGGAGAATCGCTCATACCCGGGTATTTCACAGTTTTTATCCGAAGCATTGACGTCTCGAGAATATCGGGGCGGGCGCTAGTGTAGACAGCCTCCAGGATGTCACTGTGGTCAATAAGGTATCTGAGGTAATTGTCGATGAAAGGGCCCATCTTCCCCCCTTCGATATAGTCGTCTATCTTCACAAAATCTTCGGACAGGGTGTCACAGGCATAGACCAAGACATCCGTAGTGGTGTCAAAAAGCCGGTAAAAAGAATTGCGGCTCACTCTGCTCATCTTACTCAGTTCTGAGACGGTGATGTGCCGGAGCTCTTTAGTTTTCAAAAGTTCCAAAAGACTGCTCTGTATCTTCTGAGCAGTTTTCATTCTCTTTGGGTTGGGGCCTACTCTGTACATAGGAGATTAGATAAATTTTTTTAAAAACTTCTTTGTCCAATCTTCCAGCTTAGGGCCGTCGGGAGTCTGAGTGACGGCATAAAACCGCTGATTGGTGTTAGGATTATCCAGAGGGCCGTATTCGTCAATGAAAGGGCCCACTTTCACGTAGTCCAGAACATCCAGATTCTGTCTTGCATTATCCAGGTCCCGGCCGGAATACCAACCGACCTTAAGACCCTTGTAGGTAGATTTGATCCATTTCGCGAACTCGTGTATGAGGCGCGGCTCTCCGTCGCCCCCCATAAATGAAACGCAGGTAATTCCGGGGTTTGACTCTATCAATGATGAAAGAGCCGCATAATCTAGCGGCTCTCCTACATCATTCACCAAATAACTTGAGTGACATCCGGGACATTTCACAGGGCAGTTACTGATGTTTATAGCAAGAGTAACTTCATCCGGGATCTCCCTGAATACCACTTTGGAGTCAGCATACTTCATCACTTAACCTCTTTGGCATAGTATCTTGACTTAGCCTCAATGTTGCGGTACTTGTCGAAGTCGTCGATAGGACGCAGGAATCCGATCACTCTGGTCCACTGACGCATCGGAGCGCCGCACTTAGGGCAGTTCTCAAGAGGAGCCTTTACAATGTGATGGCAGGCTTCGTTGGTACACTCACTGTTAGGAACGTTGAAGGTAAAGTAGGATGTACCCTGAGCGATCGCGAAATCCAACAGCTTAATGTACTGATACTTAGAAAGATGCTCCTCAAGATTGCAGTGAAGTCCGACTCCTCCGTCAAGAAGCTCGGTGAATTCTCTGCCGTGCAGACGGAACTTATCCAGTACGGAAGTATTCTCGTCGTCTGCAAGGTAGAAGTACGAATTGTAGAGAACTCTGTTCTCAGGCACCCAATACCCTTCAGCCTTGTCCCAGCGGTAGTTCTTAGAGCTGAGGCCCTCAGCAGGTACGAACTCCTGATTGAACTGGAACAGCTTCTGAGAATGAAGCTTGTTTTGCTCGGAGATAGTACCGGTGACCAGACGGCAGAACTCCATATAAGGCTTGTTGTAGTTGCAGGTCAGACCTACGAACTCAGCCGCCTCGTTGATACCGTTCTCACCGATGGTGCTGTAGAGCTTGTTCATCTTGATGTACCCTGCTTTCGAAGCGTTGAGCATACCGGCTTTTTCAGTCTCATAAAGCAAGGTCTTGTATGCGATATGATACTTGTACACTCTCTCGAGAATTCCTACGAGGAACTGCTTGAAGTCGGGTGCCAGCTCGAAGAAGTGCTCTCTCAGGTAACCGCGTGAGAACTCTCTGGTCTTCGCCCAGTTCTGAATGATGCGGTTAAGGTTGAGGGTGATCACGTTCACGCTACCTGTCTGAACGCCGGTAAGACCGTTGGTGAAGGTAAATACATTCTCCTGGATCTCATTTCTGAGGCGGCAGCAGCTAGCAAGACCGTTAGGATTGTCTGAAATGTAGGTGAAGAATGAGTGTCCTTCAGAATACATCTCCGCTGTGAAATCCTTGTAGTCCTTGTCGATGATGTCGTTGCCGTCAGAAAGGAGAGCCATAGTCTCAACAGGGAAAGTGAGCATAGTCTTGGTCCTTTCCATATTGAACCACCTCATAAAGTCTTTCTGAAGGAAGCTGATACGCTCCCATACCGGCTTGGTGCCGTCAGGGAAGCAGAAATCGTCGAACAGAGCGTGCCAATAGTTGCTGTCGTAGTAGCTGATGTTGGTGAACGGAGACTGATAGCTGCGGTTGCCGGCAGGCTGGTTGATGCCGTAGACAATCTGCTGGAATGCCTGATGGATGGACTCGCCTATCGTCCTCGGAGGGAGAACGGAAGCCACCTCTTCAGTCCTCTTGTGATAATCCTCTCCGAAATCCTTGGCACAGTAGTAGTCAAAAACATTAAAGAACTCACCGAATGCCACAGCTCCCTTGCACTGAGCGGAAAGGAGGAATGCCAGATTGCAGAACTGTCCGCAGAAACTGCTCAGGTTCTTAGGGGCGCTCGCGCCCAGGCCGTCCATACCGTGCGTACCGTTCAGTACCAGAGGATAGAGAGACACTGCTTCGCAATAGTTCTTCACTGCAGGAGAAGAGGCCTCGTCATGAACGTAAATAATATGGCTGTTAAGGTCTTTCTCATACTGCTCCGAAACATCCGGGAAGAGCTCTTTAAGTTTTTTCTTCATACGGTAACGCTGTATCTGGCGGTTGAGGGTCTTGTACACCTCACCGTCCAGGTTGGCAACGTTCTTGATGGCGACGTTGGCGTTAGCGTCGGTTTCCGAAGAAGAAGCGGCGTTGTCGGTAGATTGGGCGTAATTATCCATATAGTCAACGCGCTCTTTGATGAAACGGAGATCCTTGTGCTTTTCACGGTACAGAATGTACGCCTTTGCAACCTCAAAGTGTTTTTCGTACATCAACTGAGTCTCGACGATATCCTGAAGTTTCTCAACTTTGAAGGTGTAATCGTCGTCAAACATACTGAACAGATGGAGCAGACTCTCCAAAAAACTGTCAGGAACTCTCTCTTTACCGCATGCAACGAAGGCGGAGTTAACAGCTTTCTCTATCTTGCTGAAATCGAAGCCTTGTATTTCACCGTTTCTTTTGATTACTTTCATAGCCAATCTTTCCTATATGAATTTTCTTCAAAATTACAGACAATGATTCTCCGTTTTTTTAGTTTTCATAAGAGTTATTAAGATTTTATGAACAATTCTGAAAACTGACTAAAAGTGCTATCTTTGGAGCGAAAACAAATGAGAGAAATATGAGCGAAAAAACAATATATCTGGCCGCCGGATGCTTCTGGGGAGCGCAGCACTACCTGAAACTTATCAACGGAATCAAAGAGACCCTGGTGGGTTTCGCCAACGGAAATACTGAGAATCCTACCTATAAAGA
>JAGDBY010000034.1 GCA_017958765.1 Bacteroidales bacterium
GCCCGCATTAAGGAGGGAACCCAGTATTACAACGATACAGTCGAGATTGGCAAGCTGTTGACAGAGAATAATTTCGGTGTTATCACAGGCGGCGGACCGGGTCTTATGGAAGCTGCAAACAGAGGCGCTCACGAGAGCGGCGGCTGCAGCGTCGGCCTGAATATCCGTCTTCCGTTCGAGCAGTCTGCAAACGAATATATAGACCGTGACAAATGCATAGAGTTCGACTATTTCTTTGTCCGTAAGACAATGTTCATGCGTTATGCTCAGGCCTACATCGTGATGCCGGGCGGTTTCGGAACCATGGACGAGCTGTTCGAGGCTCTTACCCTAGAGCAGACAGACAAAATGGTCGATTTCCCTATCATATTCTACAGCAGCGAGTATTGGGGCGGTCTGATCGACTGGTTCAGAAACACTCTTCTGGCTCACGGAGTCATCTCACCTGAAGATTTCAATATTTTCCAGGTTGTCGACACTCCTGCAGAGGCTGTCAAGATTGTAACCGATTTCTACAAGAAATATACTCACAAATTCAATTTCTAAAGTTGAATCAAAAGGTAAGAGATACGGTCATTTCCTACACTGTAGCAACCTTCGGGTTGCTACTTGTGGCAATAGGAGTCGCTTGGTCCATTATATCCAATCTTGGAACCTCTGCGCTCTCCTGTCCCTCTTATGTCCTGGTCGGCATAGGCGGGCTTACGGTAGGAAACTGGACCATCCTTATCAACACCTTTTATATGTTGGTTCAGCTGGCGGTCCTCCGCAGGCAGTTCAAGTGGAAATACCTGATGCAGATACCGGCTTCGTTGGTTTTCGGCTACCTGATAGACTTCTCCCTGTACTGCTTCAGCTGGCTCCATCCGACTACATTCTCATACCGTCTCATCCTGAACGTTCTCTCCTGCGTCATTTCGGCGTTGGGTATCAGCATTGAGGTGGTGGCCCGTGCCTGGATGCTTTCAGCTGAGATGACCGTTTACGCTTTTACAAAGACAATCCACAAGCCGTTCGGGAACATCAAGGTGGTGATGGATTCTCTGCTGGTGGTCGTAGCGTCTGTCCTGGCATTCTCTCTCTTCAGGAATCCTTTCGGTTTCGGAGAATACACCGGCCTTGCAGGTATTCTGACAGGAGAGACCGAGGGAGTGGTAATCGGTATAGGAACGCTCCTGTCTGCAGTTTTGATCGGATGGATGATGCGTTTCACCGACCCTGTTGCAAACAAGTTGATTGACGCCGTTATATCAAGGTTCGTTTATAATAAATCATAGTGTGGCCCGATTGTGGCATACAATACGAAAAAACAAGAAGATTATGAGAAAAATTACAATTCTATTCTGTTTAATCGCCCTCTCTTATGCTCTGAATGCAGCGGATCAGAAATATCCGTCCCAGCTGACAGAGGCTACCGTCTATCTGAGAGGAGCCGCTTTGACTCACACAGCTGACGCTAAAATAGTTAGCGGAGCTCAGGAAATCGAAATAGAAGGGTTGAGCCCGAATATTGATCTGAGCAGCCTGAAAGTGAAATCTTCTTCCGGAGTGCTTATCTCGGCCACTGAGTTCTCTCAGTCAAAGATGAAGAACGAGACTGCAGACAAAGAGCTTCAGAGTCTCCGTGCGAAACTTGCCGGCTATAATTCCGACAGGAGCGCCATCGAGAACAGACTGGAGATAAATAAGAATATGCTGGAACTTCTCTCCAACGGGATAGAAGGCAATATTCAGAAACGTCAGGGAGCAATGTCCGCTTCGGAGATCTCCTCAAGTCTGGAGCTCTACAGAAAGAATGCTGAGAGTATCTACAAGCAGATGGATGCA
>JAGDBY010000035.1 GCA_017958765.1 Bacteroidales bacterium
CTTGAGGTATTCGGGCTTGAGTTCCCGGAGGTGGAGAATCCCAATGACCAGCAGGAAGCCGAGGAAGGAAAGGACAACAACGGCAATGACCTGCCATTCGGCGACGAGGGCGACGACAACGATCAGGCTCCCGCCAGCCGGAAGGACGAAGACGAAGATGAATAATTGAAATGGCAAGGAGCGTAGTTAAAGAGGTTAGAACGGCAGAGAGCAAAGCGGCGAGCCCTTTAGTGGCAGCGTAAGACAAGACAGCTCGTTTCTGTAAGCGATGGTTCGAGTCCATCCGCTCCTTCAAGGTTATGAAGTATAAGTTAAGAGATTATCAGAAGAGAGCCAGCGATGCTGCTGTAGCGGCATTCCAAGGCAAAAAGGACGAGAACGGACTGCTCATACTACCCACTGGCGCAGGCAAGAGTCTCGTGATAGCGGATATCGCCTCACGTCTTGACGGTCCGCTACTGGTGTTCCAGCCGTCGAAGGAGATACTGGAGCAGAATTTCAAGAAGCTGCAGTCGTATGGTTCGTGGGACAGCGGTATCTATTCGGCAAGTGTCGGACGCAAGGATATCAACCGTATCACGTTCGCAACGATAGGCAGTGTCATGAATCACATGGACGATTTCGCACACTTCAGGAATATCCTGGTCGATGAATGCCACTACGTCAACTCGAAAGAGGGCCAGTACAAGCAGTTCTTTGATGCAGAGTCAAGACGTGTGATAGGACTGACGGCCACTCCCTACCGTCTCGCAAGAGCCGATTTCGGGAGGTCGATGCTGAAGTTCCTGACAAGGACGAAGACGAGGACGTTCAGTAAGGTGCTGTACTACTGCCAGATTCAGGAACTGCTTGCAAAGGGTTACCTCGCAGACCTCGACTACTACGACCTGACGTCGCTCAACCTCGAGAGGGTGAAAGCCAACTCGACGGGAGCCGACTACGACGAGAAGAGTCTGAGGGAGGAGTTCGAGCGCAGCGGATTCTATGATAAGCTGACATCTACCGTGCTGAGAGTGCTGAAGCCGAAAAGCGGTATTCCCAGAAAGGGCGTGCTGGTATTCACGTCGTTCATCCGTGAGGCAGAGGAACTGGTGGATAAGCTTCAGGCAGAGCATAAGACGGCAGCGATCGTCACAGGAGAGACACCGAAGAAAGAGAGGGAAACTACCCTGGAGAGATTCACGAACGGAGAGATAGAGGTGGTTGCCAATGTCGGCACACTGACTACAGGCTTCGACTACCCAGCGTTAGATACCGTGATACTCGGACGCCCTACTAAATCCCTGGGTCTGTATTACCAGATGGTCGGACGTGCCATAAGACCGTGTGAGGGCAAGGAAGGCTGGGTCATAGACCTCGCCGGGAACTACAAGCGGTTCGGAGCTGTGGCAGACCTGCAGATTTGGTGCCCTCCTAACTCTCAGAGGTGGGCGATATATTCGAAAGGAAGACAATTAACAAACATACCATTCAGATAAGTTATGTTCCCATATTACAGATACAAGAGAAAGAAGAAAAAGAGTGATGATCAGACAGAACCGAAAGAGCGCAAGCCTCGGAAGAAGCCTGAGAAGCCGGACCTGGTAAAGAGGCTCGACAAAGTGTTTGCCCTGTATATCAGACTCAGGGATGTTATGCCGAGCGGTTTCGGAAAGTGTATCAGCTGTGGTAAGATTAAGCCGTACAAAGAGCTGGATTGTGGTCACTTCTACGGCCGTACCAATATGGCCACGAGGTTCGACGAGGATAATTGCCACGCTGAATGTATCGGCTGTAACAGGGTGAGTGCAGACCACCTGATTTACTATCAGGAGAATCTGATAAGGAAAATCGGTGTCGCCAGATTCGATACGCTACGCCTGAGAGCCAAGTCAACGAAGAAGTGGACGGACGATGAACTCCAGGAGAAGATCGACCACTACACCGCTGAAGTGCACAGGTTGAGTAGGTTGAAAGATATCAAGGTAAATCTATAAATAAAGTTAAGAATGAGCATTTTAAGAGTTAAATCTATTTGTCTTTCAAACAAAATTCTTACCTTTACAGCAGAATTTCAAACAAACAGGATAGGCGGAAGTCATGAGCCGCTGACAAGGGCAAGCCAATCGCCTTTCCTGTTTTCACAATGATTGGCGGTAATTCTAAAGATTGGCTATGTCAGCATCGAACAGATATTTGGACCAGATGAGTCTCTTTTGGAAACTCAATGACAGCAAGCAATTCACGGCAAGTGAGGCTCAGCTGTTCTTCTACCTGCTGAACGTCTCGTGCAGTATGGGAGTTGATGTTTTTGAAAGGACTGATGTGAAGATCGCTGGCGACATGGGTATCTCAGTAAACACGCTGAAGAAAGCGAGGTCGGGATTGATAGAACGTAGGCTGATTGACGTAACACTCTGTGTTTCAGGGATAAGTAAGACCGTTTACAGAATGAACTATCAACTTGACTATCAGAACAGCTGTCAGACTGACTGTCAAAAATTGACAGCTACCTTGACAGTTGAAACGCCAGACTATCAGCCTGACTATCAAAAATTGACAGTTGAAAGTTCGCCAGCAAAAGAAAAGAACCAAAAGAAAAATAATACTATACCCGTAAATAATAATAATGATGTTTTTTTGCCTCCAACTGAAGTTGTCGGCCCTAAAAAGAGTTCATCCAAGCCAAAGAAAGAACCAACCCTTATAAGCAAAG
>JAGDBY010000036.1 GCA_017958765.1 Bacteroidales bacterium
CTCTTTAGCTGCTTTCTTTGCACAAACGCCTGTCTGGAGATAAGCGGCTTTCTTCTTCATAAGGTTCGCAGGAACCTCAAAGAACTGGGTGGATGCACCACCGCCAAGGAATAGAACTTCGTATTCTTCAGGAATGTTCAACAACTCTCTCCAGAGTGCAACGGTCTCCGCCATAATGCGTTCCCAACCCGGAGTACGGTGTGAAATTTCAAGAAGTCCGATACCAGTGTTGTCGAAGTCACGGATAGCTTCGATTGTAGATTCAATAGCTTCCTTTGGTAAAACACAAGGACCGGCATTGAAATTATAAGATTTCTTCATGATATATAACTGTAATTAATTTATTATTGTGTGATTGTAATTATCCCACTAAGGTATGAATTAATTCCACATTATTGAGGAATTATCTTAAGACTTTTTATATCAGTCGTTTTTTCGCAGTACCGGCATACAAATTCCACGGTGTCTTCTTTGACGACGGTTTTGAATTTTGTCTTGATAGCCTGATTGTTAGTCACGCACAGTGGGTTGGAGCACTTGGCGATCCCCTCTATCTCATCCGGAATAGTGATTCTCTTCTTCTCCACAACCTTGTAGTCCTTTATCACATTGATGGTGGCCTTCGGCGCTACCAGGGCGATCTTGTTTATCTCGTCGTTCTTGAAATAGCGGTCGGCAATCTTGATGATACCTTTTCTGCCGAGGCTTTTGCTTTCCAGATTGCTTCCGATGGTAATCTGATTTGTGCAGGAGCTCAGTCCGAGGATGTCGATTACTGCAAATATGCTCTCAGAAGGGATGTGATCGAGCACCATCCCGTTCTCTATAGCATTGACTATCAGTTGGTTATTTTTCTTTTCCATAGTGTCGCATTATTCTATTTGTAACCCAGAAGGTAGGCTATGATAGCCATTCTCACATACATTCCGTTCTCCGCCTGTTTGTAGAAGTAAGCGTAAGGGGTGTCGTCCACGTCGGTGGCGATTTCGTTGATTCTCGGGAGCGGGTGGAGAATTTTCATATTCGGTTTGACTCCTTCGAGCATAGAGGCGTCCAGTCTGAAGAAGTTCTTGACTTTCTCGTACTCCATCGGGTTCCTGAATCTCTCTTGCTGGACTCTGGTCATATAGAGAATGTCGCAGCAGTTGATGTATTCATTCAGAGAAGATGTCTCCTCGTAGTGCAGTCCTCTTTCATTGAGGAACTCTTTGTATTCGTCAGGCATTTTTAGAGAATCCGGGGAGGTGAAGAAGAAGCTGGCGTTGAAGTTGCTCAGCGCCTGCAGCAGTGAGTGCACCGTACGGCCGTATTTCAAATCTCCAACCATGTTTATTGCTATATTCTCCAGGCGGCCCTGTGTCTCCCTGATAGTGTACAGGTCGAGAAGAGTCTGGCTCGGGTGCTGGTTGGCTCCGTCTCCTGCATTGACGATAGGAAGGTTGCATATCTCGCTGGCGTATCTGGCTGCCCCTTCGAGAGGGTGGCGCATAATGATCATATCGACGTAGTTGGCTACCATTTTGATAGTATCCTTGAGGCTTTCGCCCTTGCTGATACTGGTGTTGCCTACATCCGAGAATCCGATTACTCTGGCGCCGAGACGGTTCGCAGCAGTTTCAAAGCTGAGTCTGGTGCGAGTTGAAGGCTCAAAGAACAGACACGCTATCACCTTGCCCTGCAAGATGTTCTGCGATTTATTCTGCTCCATTTCCGTGGCTATGTCAAGTATGTGCAGTATTTCTTCGGTGGAGAAATCGCGGATAGAGATTAGACTTTTTGCCATATTGCGTATTTATTTGATAATTGTTTCTGCTTTGCTTCCAACAGCGTTTATAAAACCTTCCAGTTCCGAGAGTCTCACGTCAACCGTAACCGAGCAGATATTGTCGAACTTCTGCGATTTGGGGACGTATTTATAATTCTTCAGAATCTTCATTATGTCATTCATCTGGATGTAGTCGAAGACTAGCTCCACCTGCCTTGCTGCAATCTTCTCGACAATCGAAGCGTTGGCGATAGCGTCCGCCGCAGCCCCTTTGTATGCCTGTATCAGCCCTGACGTCCCGAGCAGCGTCCCTCCGAAGTAGCGCACCACCACGATCAGGATGTCGCTGAGTTCATTAGAGAGAATCTGTCCCAGAATCGGTTTCCCGGCGGTGGAAGAGGGCTCTCCGTCATCGTTCATTCTCCAGGTAGCTCCGTCCAGCCCCAGCCTGTACGCGTAGCAGTGATGCCTTGCATCGAAGTACTCGCTCTTTTTGGCGGCGATCAATTCTTTGACACGTTCTTCTGAATCAACTGGAAATGCGAAAGATAGGAACTTACTTCCCTTGTCTTTATAAACTCCGGAAGAGGGGCTAGAAATGCTTTTGTAGCAATCTGAGACTGGTTTTTCGAATGACTCCATTCCAGATTGCAAAAATAGCCTTAATTCATTAATTTTGCAATGATTAATTGATGTGAAAACAAAATAGTTCCAATGGTTTACAAGTATAAGGTTACCATACCCGGGGTAAAGTCCTTTTTCAGAGATTACGAATTGAAGCCGGAGACGACTCTCTACAGGCTTAACAACTACATTATGAATGACTTGGATTTCTCTCCGGACCAGATGGTGCTCTTCTGCGGAGTGAATGACAAGGGTGAGGCGGCAAGCAGGTACGGCCTCTTCGATCTGGGCTCCGGTTCTATGGACAGGATTACCTTGAAGGACACTCTCTCCAAGAAGGAGAGCGTTCTGCACTATTTCTACGATTTAAGGAGGAATAAATACCTGGTTCTCACATTTATAGAAGAATGTGAAGAGAATCCGCGCCTCTCATATCCGCGCACCGTGGCGGAGAAGGGGAGAAACCCGGAACAGTTTGCAGACAAATACGAGGATTGGGATGCCGCTGACGACTCTTCTATGATGGATGTGGAAGAGGTGGCGGAATTCGGAGACGACCCTTCTGATGAATAAGAAGCTCACCATCATCCTCGGGCCGACCGCCGTGGGAAAGACTGCGTACTCCATAGTCGAGGCCGCCAAGTTGGGATGCCCCATAATCAACTGCGATTCCCGTCAGATTTTCAAAGAGTTAAAGATAGGAGTGGCCAGACCTTCGGATGAAGAGCTCTCCAAGGTGAAGCATTATTTCATTGCCACCCATTCGATCAAAGACAATTATACAGCCGGCCGTTTCGAGGTCGAGGCTATGGAGCTCCTTCAGGAATTGTTCAAAGAATACGACCGCCTGATTATGGTGGGTGGATCCGGTTTCTACATCGACGCCTTATGCAACGGTCTGGATGATTTTCCGGCAGCGGATCTCGCACTGCGTGAGAAGCTTATGACAAGGCTTGAGACGGAAGGGCTGAATTCTCTGCAGGAAGAACTCAAGCGCCTGGACCCCGAGAGTTACAGCACCGTGGACATCGCCAACAGGCAGAGAGTTGTCCGCGCCCTTGAAGTTACATTGGCCACCGGCAGGAAATTCTCCGACTGGAA
>JAGDBY010000037.1 GCA_017958765.1 Bacteroidales bacterium
TCTTTTATACCCTTGTATCCGGCAAATTTACAAATCTTTTTTATAGAATTTTAATATTTACTATCTTCACTCCCCGATTTTATCAACAATCTAACCTCGACCTATAATGTCCGAAAACTGGAAAGTAATTATCAATCCGAAAGCCGGTAATTGCAAGGGCGTCGAAGAGTGGCCCGCCATCAAAGAACAGCTTATGAGAATCGGGTTGAACATCTCATTCTCCTTCACCGAACATATGTATCACGCCATCGAACTGACCGAGTCCGCAATCAGGAACGGCTACAGGAAATTCATCGCCGTGGGCGGTGACGGCACCCTGCACGAAGTTGTAAACGGTCTTTTCAGACAGAATGAGGTTCCGACCACAGATTTTACCATCGCCTCCATTCCGATAGGGACCGGCAACGACTGGGGAAGGCTCTACAATTTCCCGCGCGACTACAGCGCGGCCGCAGAAATCATAGCTGCGGGCAAGACAAAGATGCAGGATATCGCCAAGGTGGATGTGCTCAAGGACGGCAAGCCGGCCACACGGTATATGGTGAACATCGGCGGAATGGCCTTTGACGCCTATACCTGCTATCTTTTCAGCAAAATGAAAGAGAAAAGGATGAGCGGCAGATCCCTCTACGTAAAGGGGCTTCTGCAAGGTTTCACAAAGTACAAAAGCCGCTTCTTTAAGATAAAAATCGACGGGGAGCCGTTCTTCGAAGGAAAGGTATTCTCCACGGCGTTCGGAATAGGAAAATACTCCGGAGGCGGAATGATTCAGACCCCCGAGGCGATCCCTGACGACGGCATTCTAGAAGTGACCGTGATCAAGAAAATCCCGAAGGCCAAAGTGCTCCTCAACTTGACAAAGCTCTTCAAAGGGACGATATTCTCGATACCGGAGGTTATCCACACAAAAGCCAAGACCGTTGATATAGAATCCACCCCTAGTTCATACGTCGAAGTGGACGGCGAGGACGTAGGAGAATCTGCTCTTCACATAGAAATGATCCCGGTGGCTCTCAACGTCATAGTCCCTTAATTGAAAGCGATTTCTATCTGACCTTTTATCTCTTTGGAGGTAGCGGCCTTGCACGACAGGTTAAGCTGCAAAGGTCCCAGCCTCAGTTTCTTGAGGCTGACCACTCCGTAGAGAGAGAACGCCCGGCCGTAGCGGGCCACTGAAGAGAAACTTTGGGGCAGATACCTATCGTATATATAGATTCTCGTATCGTAGCCGTCGGTATTGCAGTAGGCCATCCCGGCCGCCGCGCTCAGCCTCCCTTGGAGCGCGGTAAAAACCGCGTCGCAGGAGAGGGCGAACCCTTTCTGAAGGTCGGAGTACTTAGAATAGATCAGGCATCCGTCGGCCATAATACCCAGCTTCAGATTATCGCCCAGAGAGGTCTTGAGAGAGGCCCTTACCGCGTGTTTGCTTGACAGGTCGTTGCTCCGGAAAGTATAGCTCTCCTGTAGATAGAACGCGATTCTGTCATTTGAGAATTCACTTTTCAGTCTCGCCTTGACCTGGCAGGAAGGGACATTCACATGGTACCTCAGCCACGGATAATAGACCGCATCCGCAAAGCCGTAAAGGGTCCAATTCTGAGCGAAACGCCACATGAAATTGAGGGTGAACCCCTCCTGATTCGAGACCGAACTCTGGGAGGAGTACGCTCCCGCGTGAGCGGCAATATACTCTTTGGGATAGTGCCTCAGCATAGAGAATATCTCGAATGAATAGGACGGCGACCAACCTGCTCCCAGAAGCGCCGCCACCGAGCCGCGGGCATCCACCGCCACCTCGGAGAATATTCTCACGTGGTTCAGAGAATAGAGGGCGTTTACCGAGACGTTCCCCCACCAGCCGTCATATTTCTGGTACTTGTTGTACTCCTGAACCCGCCCTGCATATCTCTTGTCATACCTGTAGGCCGCAGCTGACAGACCTATCTTGAGATGCCGGGATAAATAGTTGACATTCAAGCCGGTGACCAACTCGCCCAAAGTATTTTTCTTGTTTATCTCAGAGGCGGTGCGATGCAGTCCGTCGCTGACTGTCGAAGAATATGTAGAGTCGGTGGCCGTGGCGTCAAGCCTGTTGTATGAAGCAAACAGAGAATAGTTCCAGGTCGACGAAGGGGCGTGGCTGAACGCGACTCCTCTGAAGAAATTATTCTCGTCAACTCCTTTGTACGGGGTGATCCTGTCCCCTCTTTTCAGTAGCGACGAGGGCGCTCCGACTGCGGCTATCGAATAGGAATTCCAAAGAGCGAGTCCCTGCCCGAACCTGGCCGTGAAATCTCCCAACAGCAGCCGGGCATCCCCTCTGCCGAAGCTGTATGAGAGATACCCCGAGCCGAAATCGGCAAAAGGCTCGCCCGCATCACTCTCCAGCGTAACGTTGCCTTCGAATCGGCCCGCGGAGGCGGTGACTCTCAAGGAGTTGTAAAAGCCCTCTGCCGCTGTCTTCTTTTTAACCCTCAAACGTGCGTCAGCGCTCAGCGGAGTAAAAAGAGCTCCGCCTCGGCGGCCTTCCTGCCCTCCGTAAACAATCAGCGGGGAGAGGAGCTCTATAACCTCTTTGGAGAAACCGTCCACAAATGAAAGCTCGGTGGGACTTGACACCGCTCCGTACTGATCCACATATGAGAGGAGACTCTCTATCTGAAAAACCGAGAGAATACCCAGGTCGGCAAGGGCTTCACGGCCGGCAGTATTGATATTTATAGGCCTGATACTCAGACTGTTGTAAGCCTCGATATAGGACTCTATATACTCCTGGGAGACACCCTCTTCCGCCATCTGTTCGACGACGGAGACCACCCTCTCCGGCAGAGCCTGAGCATAAAGAAAACCGCCCCTTAAGGACAAAAAAAAGATTGCCATCACAATGACAATCTTGGGATAATTATCAAAATCTCTCCCCTCAATCTCACTGCACATAGTGCAAAGATAGGGCTAAACTTTGTACTTAAACTGCACTTGCGACAATTCTTTGTTAGCCTTAACTATCTTACTTTCAAGCTCTTTCTTGAAAGCCACCAATTTTTCTGCAATAACTGCATCACCTGTCGCCAGAATCTGAGCCGCGAAGATGGCTGCATTCTTGGCTCCGTCAACGGCCATAGTGGCTACCGGAATACCTGAAGGCATCTGGAGAATAGAGAGGATGGAGTCCACCCCTTCTATAGAATTGCTCGAATTGATAGGCACTCCTATCACAGGGAGAGTGGTACTGGCAGCTATAACACCCGGAAGATGTGCTGCGCCTCCCGCTGCGGCAATAATCACCTTAATACCCCTTCCTGCGGCATTTTTTGCAAAATCCGCAACCTGGTCTGGAACACGGTGAGCGCTGAGAGCGTTGATTTCAAAAGGGATTTCGAACGAGTCCAGAAATTCAGCGGCCGCCTTCATGATCGGAAGATCGGAAGTGCTGCCCATTATTATGCTTACTATTGGTTTCATGTCACAAATTTAATTGTTATTTTTGTGTATTCAAAAACACTTTGAGAATGAATCGTATAAAGCTACACGACAAGTACTTCGTGCCCTACATCTCCAAAGAGGAAATAATGAAAGCCGTTGACAGGGTGGCCGAAAGGCTCAACGCCGATTTTAAAGACTTCGACCAGGTTCCAATTTTTCTCTGCACTCTCAACGGCGCTATAGTTTTCGCCGGAGAACTGCTCACCAAGCTGAACTTCGACCTGATAGTTTCAGGCATCAAGGTTTCCTCTTACGAAGGGACCAATTCTACGGGAAATATCAAGGAGGTTCTGGGACTTAACACCGACGTCGAAGGGCGCACGGTGGTTATCGTGGAGGATATCGTGGACACAGGCGCCACCATCCTCAAGCTGTGCGAGAATCTGTACAACAGAAAGGCTAAGGATGTGAGAATATGCACCCTTTTCGTCAAGCCGGAGGTGTACAACAAGGACCGCAAGCTCGACTATGTGGGGATGGAAGTTGCCAACAAGTTCATCGTAGGTCACGGACTTGACTACAACGAGTTGGGACGCAACATTTCCGGCATTTACATTCTCGATGAATAGGATAGTTCAATTAAAAACTTTATAAAATGAAATATTACATTCTTTTCGGCCCTCCGGGCGCAGGCAAAGGCACCCAGGCAAAACTGCTGGTTGAGAAAAACGGATTCCATCATGTATCCACAGGAGATCTTCTCCGCAAAGAGATGGCTGCCGGAACCGAACTCGGACTGAAAGCCAAATCTCTGATCGAAGCCGGCAATCTTGTCCCTGACGAAGTTGTGGTGGGTATGATTCACAGCGAGATTATCAACAATCCTGACGTAGCCGGATTCCTGTTCGACGGTTTCCCAAGAACCACCGCTCAGGCTGAGAGCCTGGATACGATGCTCCAGGAGCTGGGACAGACAGTTACAAGCTGCGTTTCAATCGCCATCCCTGACGCTATGGTGGCAGAGCGTATCGCCAACCGCGCTATGGTTGAGAACCGCCCTGACGACACAAAGCCCGAGGTTATCGCCAACCGTGTCAAGACATATCACGAGAAGACCGAGCCTGTAATGAACTATTACAAAGCTCAGAACAAGTACCGTGAAATAGACGGCACCGGCACGATCGAGGAAACTTTCGTTAAAATTTCTGAATTTGTAAAATAGTATTTTATGAAAGCACGTTTACTTATGACCGCTGTTCTGGCGGCCCTTTTGACCCTTCCCTGCATCGATTTGAATGCACAGTCAAATCAGCGCAAGCCTGTTTACGACGACTCGCTCGATCCGCTGGAGCAGATTGAGAAAGCAGTGGTTCAGGCTCACAACAGCGGCAAGTTCCTAATCTGCCAGGTCGGCGGAAACTGGTGCCCTTGGTGCCTTCTTTTCGCTGATTTCATCTCTCAGGATGAGGAGATTATGAATTTTATAAATGAGAATTTCGTCTACATTCACGTAAACAATCAGCTTAAGAATGCTGAAGGGAAGAATGTCCCTTGTACCGCAGCTATGGCAAGACTGGGCAATCCGGGCAGATTCGGATATCCGGTTTTCGTAGTTCTGGACAGCGACGACAAGGTACTCCACTTCCAAGACTCCAGCTATCTTGAGGAAGGAAGAGGCTACAACAAGTCAAAAGTGATGCGCTTCTTCAAGAACTGGACTCCTGCAGCCGTAAACGGAGCAAAATAGAATCTTTTAGATGGCTGCTTACGAGAGGACCAGGAAAAACATGCGGAACAGCATAGTTGCCCTGCTGCTGCAGGTAGTGGCTATGCTGGTCGGCTTTTTTGCCCGGAAGATATTCATAGACTATCTGGGCACGGAGGTCCTCGGTCTGAACACGACGGCCACAAGCATTCTCAACTGCCTCAACCTGGCGGAACTCGGCGTCTGGAGCGCCATAGCGGTAACTCTCTACAAGCCTCTTTACGACGGCGACAGAGAGAAAGTCAGAGAGATAGTGGCCCTCCAGGGATGGCTCTACCGCCTGATAGCCACGGTGATCATTGTCGGCAGTCTGATAGTGATGCTGTTCTTCCCTCAGATCTTCAGCAAGTCACTTCTCCCTGCCTGGTATCCTTACGCAACATTCGGCGCCCTGCTCTATTCTTCACTGCTCGGATACTTCTTCAACTACAAGAAGAATGTCCTCTATGCAGACCAGAAGGACTACAAAGCGCTGCTTTGCTCAAGGTCGGTGAATCTGGTAAAATTGGTTTGCCAGGCCCTTGCAGTAAGGTTTATGGAGAACGGATACGTCTGGTGGCTGATTCTCGAAGTGGTCTTTGCCACAATCAATACCATATTCGTGGCAATCCTCGTCGACAGGAACTATCCATATCTCAGGGAGCCTGTAGGACCGTCCAAACTGCTTAGGGCCAAGTATCCGGAGGTAATTCAGAAGATCAAATTTCTTTCGGTTCACAAGCTGAGCTACTTCGCCCTGAATCAGATAAGCCCTATCATTATCTACGCCTACACCACTCTTACTTCCGTGGCGCTGTACGGCAACTACATTCTCCTTACCACCAATCTGGGAAACATCATAAACGCTATATTCGCGGGAACGGAGGCAGGTGTCGGAAATATGGTGGCGGAAGGAGACAAAAAGCTGATTCTCAAGGTATTCAGAGAATTCTTCACGACGAAGATGTTTATAGTTTCCACCTGCTGCATATGCCTCTGGATTCTTACAGAACCGTTCATATCGGTATGGCTCGGCGGAGAATACATCCTGGGGAAAACCACCCTGGCGCTGATTATAGCCATCTTCTTCATCACCAATACCCGAACCATAGTCGACACATACCTCAACACTTACGGTATGTTCAGCGATATATGGGCTCCTATCTTCGAGGCGGGAGTCAACATTCTCCTGTCGATTATCCTGGGCAGCATATACGGCATCAACGGTATCCTGGCCGGCGCCCTCATTTCTCAGATAGCCATCGGATTTATATGGAAGCCTATATTCCTGTTCAAATGGGGTTTGAAAGAGCCGCTGTCATACTATATCAAGCTGTATGCTAAGCTGTTAGCCATCATTGCGGTATCGTTCGCAGCCGTGGCGTTCCTCTCAGGCAGGATAGGAATTAATCCTTCTGAATCACTTCTTTCATTCTTGATATACGCAATTATTGTATTTTTGCTGACAGTATGTATCTTCGGCGGCTTGCTCTACGCTTCAGAGTACAGCTTCCGCGGCATATTCATAAGAATCAGAAACTCGCTTAACGTATGATAGAGAGCATTTTCGATAAGGTAAAACAGGAGCTGCTTCCGCCGGATGACGAGCGGATGCTGAAAATAGCGCTCTCCGCCAACCCTTCTCAGGAAGAGCTGGACGACTTTCTCTCCGGCTGGGATATTGAGAAGGCAGGCAGCCACCGTGCCCTTATGCTCTCCTACTGTATGAAAGCTCATCCGGAACTCAAGTTTCCGGGTTATACCGGCCCCCGTCTGAACGGACTTCTGAGGTATTATCAGTTCCAGAATCTGCGGCTGATGTCGGAGTTCCACAAAATCGGATCTGCGCTTCTGGCCGAAGGGATTGACTTTCTCACATTCAAAGGGGGCGCGCTGAGACATCTCCGTCCGGAACTCCCGCGCATTATGGGAGATATAGACATCCTGGTTCAGGAGGATCGCTTCGCTGACGCCATTAGGATGGTCCGCAGGATGGGATATGTCTGCAACGTGGACAGACACAGCGTCGACCTCCATTACAAGGGTTCCGAGCAGGGCATTCTCGATATTCACAGGTACTACTATATGAATACCGGCAAGGAGCGCACAATCAACAACTCCCTCTTCTACAGATCCGAAAGGAGAGAGATTTTCGGGGTGAAATGCCTTCTCCCTTCCAATGAAGACCTGCTGTTCATATCGCTTGTGAATATGGTCAGGAACATCGCCGACTACAACAGTTCGGAAGGAATCCCTTACACCCTGTTCGACACTCAGTATCTGATACAGTCTGCTGACAGCTTCAACTGGCAGATAGTTTATGAGAACGGCCTGGCAACGGGGACTCTCACACATCTGCGTTTTGCAGCCCACTTCATCAACAACATATTCCCGGACTTGATCCCGGAACAGCTCTTCTCCACATTCTCAACCGACAAAGAACTGGACAACCTATGCTATGTTATCGCCTTCAACAGGTACTATATGCATCCGCGCCAGATAAGGAGCCACGAGCTGAGTGTTGAGGCCGTGATGAAAGACAAAAAACTGATCAAGGATTTCCTCAAAGTCAGACCGCTATATACATTTCTGAAACTGTTCCGTACCAATCCTACGGCAGCCAGACTTTTACTAAGGAACTATGATTATTAACAGGACCGATAAAAA
>JAGDBY010000005.1 GCA_017958765.1 Bacteroidales bacterium
CGGAAAAATCTACTTCCACTGCGCAAAGCAAGGGCATAAACTGGATGCAATCCGCGCCGATGAGAAAGTATGTTTTACGGTACTTTCCGAGCCTGTAAAGAATCCCGGAGAATGGTGGAACTGCTTTACAAGCGTCATCTGTTTCGGGCGAATCTCTGAAGTCAAAGAAGAAAAAGACGCCGAAAAGCTTTTGAGGCTTCTCGGCGCCAAGTATTTTCCGGAAGGTTACGACATTGAGGCTGATATGCTTCAAAATGCCCGTAACGCCGTCATTCTCGAACTGACTATAGACTATATGTCAGGAAAGCACGTTAAGGAGAAATAATCTAATTCCCCTTAACTGCCTCCTTGATAGCAGCTTCGAGCTGCGGATCCTTACCTTCAAGCCTGTCCTTGAAGGTATTTTTTACGTATACGTCAGGCGCTACGCCGGTATTCTCGAGGTCTTTTCCGGTGATAATGTTGTAGCAGCCCCAAGCAGGCATACGCACTGTAGAACCGTCCAGAAGTCTGACAGACGAAGTGAAAATAATCCATCTGTAAGTCTCTGTTCCGACGAGTGTCGCCATCTCGAGGGTCTTGATACCGTTGGAAGTAACCTCCGCATCTGAAAGACTGTGCTCGTTGACAAGTACCACGAGTTTCTTCCCGGCCGGAGCCACGTTAGGGTGGGTTGCCTTAGGGAAGTCTCTGTAAGACCATTCAAAGTGAGCCTGGCCTCTGAGGAAGTCGATAACGTCGTTGTGTACGTTTCCGCCGTTATTGTATCTCAGGTCGAGAATCAGAGCGTCCTTGTCGAACACTTCGGTGTGCATCTTGAGCAGGAACGAGTTCAAATCCTCGTCACCCATAGCTCTCATATGGATATAACCCACTTTGCCGCCTGTCTTCTGAGCAACCATATCGGCTCTCTCATTCTCCCACTCCTTGTAAACGAGATTCTTAACTGCGGAGAATGTTGACGGATGGATCTTCACGTCGAACTGTTTTCCGGCTCTGCTGAAGGTGAGTTTCATCTCGTCCAGAGCAACCGCCCCTGAGAAATAACGCTCTCTGTTGACATTCTTGTCAACTTTTACTCCGTTGACAGCTACCAGCTCGTCGCCTTTCTTGATGTCGATGTCGATATTGTCCACCGGAGAATCAGCCAGGATACCTGCAACTTTGTAAGGAGATGCCGCGTCGAACAGAATGCCCGTAGCGTATGTACGGATGCGGGTTTCAACCCTCTCCTCAGCGCCGTTGGATGTAAATCCCTGGTGTGAAGAGTTGAGCTCGCCCAGAAGGTCCGCCATAAGGGTTCTAAGATCGGCTCTGGTCCTCACATAAGGAAGGAACTTAGCATAGTAGTCTCTGTCGGCGTACCAGTCCGTTCCGTGGAAATTGACGTCGTAGTAGTTCTGTTCCATAACTGCCCACGCCTCGTAGAACATCTGCCTGAACTCGTCTGCAAGAACCACTTCGACATTCTTGTTGACTGTATTCTTGGTAGCTGAGGCAGAAGCCGGCTCCACTTTATAGATGGCGCCGCCGCTGAGGCAGTAGAGGGCGTCTTTACAGCCGAAGAATGTACCGCCGGTGAGATCCTTCACCTGTTTGGCTTTTGCCTCAGGATCGGAAATTTCGAGGCTGTACAGGCCGCCTGAAGATCTGTAGAACAGATAGTCCTTTCCTTTTGAAGAATAAACGTAGAGGCCGCTCTGGCTACCGCTGCGCTCGACTCTGGTCATTCTCTCATAGATATTCTTGAAGTCGATGACTACTGTCGAATCCTTCTTGGCGTCGTTCTTCTTATCCTTGAAAAGGTCTTCCACAGTCTCGGACTTGAAAGGCGTGCTGTATTTACGCAAAGGAAGCTTGTAGAGGCTTGAAGAAGCTCCTTTAGGGAAAGAAGACGATGTAGGGTTGGCGAGCAGATACATATATTTTCCGTCAGGGGAGAATACTGCATTGGACTCTATTGAAGCTGAGTTTGTCAGGTTCTTCAGGGATTTCTCCTTGAAGTTGTACAGATAGACGTCTCTCTCGAACATATGCATTGCGTCGAAAGCCAGGTAGCTGTCGTCGAATGAGAAGAACATAGAGTAATTCTGGAATGACCAGAACTCTGCGTCAGCCAGCTTGGAAGTGGTGCCGGCCTTCATATCGTGAAGCATCAGAGAACGGCTGCCGTCGATGAATGCGAACTTGTTCCCTGCGTGGTTCTTGACAAGGTTCTTGACATTGTTCTGTGAGAGATAGACTGCAGTCTCGGCTCCTGAGCCGTCGGCAGCTATCTTATAGAGGTTGGTCCATCCTTTGTTGGTCCTTGTGTAGTATACGCTCTTGCTGTCATCAGCCCACATAACCTCTGCAACTCTCTCATCTGCAGGAGTATCCAGCTTCTCTAAATATTTGAATTTAGGGTCGGAAATGTAGAGTCCGCCGCGGATTACCAGGGCGAACTTCTTTCCGTCAGGAGAGACGTCGGCAGCGGTAGGAGTCTGCTCTGCGAATGAGCGTCTTACCTCCACGTTACCGCCGGAAATTACAATCTGAGGCACGGACACCTTGCCTGTCTGAGTATCGAGCAGATTGATCTCATACTCCTTCAGGAATACGATTGAAGAGCCTCCGGCAGCGATAGAAGGGTACTGCAGGGACTTGTCGAAGAATGTAAGCTGAACAGGTTTTCCGCCTTTATTGTATTTGACTATGTTGGATTCTTTGTTCGATTCATCGCTTACATAGTAGATGTTGCCGTTGCGGTCAACCATAGGCCACTGGTCCTTGCCGATGTAGTCGGTAAGCTCGGTGTAAGTCTTGGTCTTAGGGTTCCAGGACTTGATGTTAGGGTTGTGGTCACCTACGTATCTCTTTCTGGTAGGGAAACTAATACTCTCCATAGACTCGTTGAAGAGGAATTCTCCGGTCTTAGGATTCTCCACCATATTGACTATGGTGTTGAAGTATCCTTCGAACATAAGAGAAGGTGTACCGCCCTTTACAGGCACCTTGAAAGTGGTTTTTCTGGCACTTTCCCTTGTAGATTCGAAATAGATGTAATCTGAATTAGCAGACCACGAAATCGGAACGTCCGGAGCCTCGTGGAATGTAAGCTGAACGGCGTCGCCACCCGATACAGGAACAACGTAAACGTCGTTATTTCCCTGGATGTTGGAGCTGAAAGCGAGCCATTTTCCGTCAGGAGAGACAATAGGGTAGTCCTGATTGCCGATCATCGTAATTATGGCCGTAGCCTGACCTCCGGCTGCAGGAACGGTATAGATGTCACCGTCATAACCGAAATAGATCTGCTTTCCGTCCGGAGAAAGCGACGGATGCGTTGCGAAACGGATGTTGTCCGCAAACAGTGAAGTGCTGAGACAGAGAACTGCCGTCAGCAGAAAGAGTCGTTTCATAGTCGGTTATTCTATTTTTTACGTCCGAGAATGCCGCCGAGAATTCCTGCAGCTGCACCCAGAACATTGTTTCCTGAACCGCCTTTCAAGCTAATCAGGATGTCATTGATATCTACATCGCCGTCGCCGTCCTGATCTTTGAGCATTCCGGAAAGTCTGCTCATAACAGAAGGTACCAGACCTGAAAGAGAAGGAGCGAGAGCGCCAAGATTTGATTTGTTCAAAACGTTGTTAGTGAAAAGATTGCCTGCAAGGGCTGTTACAATGCTTTTTGCAGGGTTGGTCTTACCTGTGAGAAGGTTTTTAATCTCATCCAAGCCGCCGGCTTTGGTAGCAGTCTGAGTGAAAGAGCCCAAAATAGAGTCTGAAAGACCGCCAAGTACTTGATTTTTAAGGTTTGA
Organism: Bacteroidales bacterium; assembly: GCA_017958765.1. Taxonomy (GTDB): domain Bacteria; phylum Bacteroidota; class Bacteroidia; order Bacteroidales; family UBA932; genus Equibacterium. The sequence goes on from JAGDBY010000005.1 coordinate 3,803, forward strand.
AGGAATGTCTACTTTACCTGCCGTAGCCATTACGGCTGATTGAATAAGGTCATTTAAGTTTGCCATGATAAAATGTATTGTTTAATTGTTTCGTAATATGACTTGTTGTAAAGCTAATTATACTCCCATCAGCGCCTTGACCACGAAGTAAACCAGCGGCACTGCGACCACGAACACACCCAGCAGGTCAAGGATGATTCCGGCCTTTATCATCTTCGTGATAGGTATATAACCTGAGGCGTAGACAATTGCATTAGGCGGAGTTGAGACAGGGAGCATAAATGCCAGAGAAGTACAGAGC
>JAGDBY010000038.1 GCA_017958765.1 Bacteroidales bacterium
CAAGGTTTGCCGAGATTCTTGAGACCTTCCTGAGCATAAGGCATCGATCCTGAATCGAACCATACGTCGATGAGGTCTGTCTCGCGAGTCATCTTCTTGCCGCTGTCTGATACCAGGTAGAATTCGTCCACGTAAGGGCGGTGGATGTCTATCTTCTCATAGTTCTCCTTAGAGAAATCTCCCGGCACGAATCCTTTGTCACGCAGAGGGTTGCTCTTCATAAATCCGGCTGCAACCGACTTGTCCAACTCGTTGTAGAGCTCCTCTATCGAGCCGATGCACTTCTCTTCTTTGGCATCCTCGGTCCTCCAGATAGGAAGCGGAGTGCCCCAATATCTGCTGCGGCTCAGGTTCCAGTCCTGAAGATTCTCAAGCCACTTGCCGAAACGGCCGGTACCTGTTGATTCAGGCTTCCACATTATGGTCTTGTTGAGCTCTATCATCCTCTCTCTCACAGCTGTAGACTTGATGAACCAAGAGTCCAAAGGATAGTAGAGGACCGGCTTGTCGGTACGCCAGCAGTGCGGATAGTTGTGGGTATGTTTCTCTATCTTGAATGCGATACCTCTCTGCTTGAGGTCCATACAGAGATCTATGTCGAGTGTAGGATCGTCTGGTCCGAGGGTCGGATCGTAGGCATTCTTTACAAAACGGCCTGCGAACTGCCCGTAGCGCTCTGTGTTCACATTCTCCTTCACATAATCGGGATCGAGGTCTTCTATTCTGAAGAATTTGCCGGTGCGGTCGACCATAGCCTGAGGCTGGCCGTTCAGATCCCTGAGCATCATAGCCGGGATGCCCCAGATCTTGCCTACCTTCGCGTCATCTGCGCCGAATGTCGGGGCGATGTGCACGATACCTGTACCGTCCTCAGTGGTAACGTAGTCTCCGCTGACCACTCTCAGAGCACCCTCTTCACACTTGATCCAAGGGAGAAGCTGCTCGTAGTCCATATTCACCAGTTCGGACCCTTTGAATGAGCCTTCCAGAACGGTGTAAGGGTTTTTGTCGTTGAAATATGCCCCTACCAAAGCCTTTGCCAGAAGGTAGGTTGCAGGCTCCTTGGTGTAAGGGTTCACGCTCTCTACAAGGACGTACTCGATGTTAGGGCCTACGCAGAGGCCGGTGTTTGAAGGGAGAGTCCACGGTGTAGTGGTCCAGGCCAGCACGAATACCGGGAGGGAAGTCTTGCTGAACAGCTTCTCGCTCTTCTCATTTCTGATGAGCTTGAACTGCACTGTGACAGTAGTGTCCTTCACGTCGCGGTAGCAGCCCGGCTGATTCAACTCGTGGCTGCTGAGGCCTGTTCCCGCTGCCGGAGAATATGGCTGTATAGAATAACCTTTGTAGAGGTATCCTTTCTTGTAAATGTCTTTGAGCAGGTACCACAGAGTCTCGATATAGCTGTTGTCGTAGGTCACGTAAGGATTGTTCATATCGACCCAGTAACCGATCTTTTCGGTCAGGCTGACCCATTCTGCGGTATATTTCATCACTTCGGAACGGCAGGTGCGGTTGTATTCTTCAACCGAAAGCTTCTTGCCGATATCCTCTTTGGTGATGCCGAGTTTCTTCTCAACGCCGAGCTCCACAGGGAGGCCGTGAGTATCCCAGCCTGCCTTGCGCTCCACCAGATAGCCGGTCTGAGTCTTGTAACGGCATATTGCGTCCTTGATAGAGCGGGCCATGACGTGGTGAATGCCGGGCATTCCGTTAGCTGAAGGAGGTCCTTCGAAGAATATGTACTTCGGAGCCCCTGCACGGAGCTTCAACACGTTACCGAAAGTGTCCTCTTTCTTCCATTTTTCGAGGACAGTGCGGTTTACATCTACCAAATCCAGGCTCTTATACTCTTTGAAACTCATATAGATACTTTTTGAATTTGCAAAGATACTATAATTCATTAATTTTGAGCAACGGTTTGATATGGGAGTTATCGACATTATCATAGTGTGCTGCTTTATTCCGGCTCTCTTCTTCGGGATGAGAAAAGGGTTGGTGGCCCAGATAGTAGCCGTTCTTGTGATCTACTTCGGCATCAAGCTCTCACTGCTGTTCAGCGGCGTGGTGTCGGAATGGATTATGAACATCACCTCTTTCAATCCCACTTCGGTCAAAATTCTCTCATTCATTCTGATCTTCACCGTAGTTGCCCTGCTGCTCAACCTGGTAGGTAAACTTATTGAGAAGGTGCTCAAAATCACGCTGTTAGGCTGGCTCAACAGACTCCTCGGATCTATAGTGGCGGTATTCATCACCCTGCTCATTCTCAGCGTAGCTGCATATCTCATAAGCACGGCAAATCAGACATTCGGTTTCATCCCGGAGGAGAAACTTGCGGAATCTTCACTTTTCAATCCTCTTTCTGAGTTTGCGAAAAACATCTTTCCGTATTTGAAGTCACTTTTCTAAAAAATCCGCAATAGGTAATTTTCACAATTTCAGCTGATTTTACCAATCGGCCTCATTTTTCTATGCTATTTCGTCAGCTTTGTTCTTGAAACGGGAACAGTGCGGGAGAGAGTCTCCGCTTTGGCAAGGGGGAAGGCGGGACACAGTGCGAGAGAATGTTCCCGTTGACAAGCAAACTCGGCTTCGGCCACAAACGATAGAGAATGAGTTACATAAAATTAGCGGGAATCAGACAGAATGACATCTCCGACTGCGCTGCAGCGTGCATTTCGGCGATTGCGGGGTGGTACGGGCTGCATCTTCCACTGATCACGGTCAGGGAGATGTGCGGTTCTTCTCAGCAGGGGACCACTATCAAGGGGATAGTGGACGGGTGTCAGAGTGTCGGTCTGGAAGCAGAGGCTATGAAGTCTCCCGATAAGAATCTGGAGGATCTCAAGCTGGCGGATACGCCGGCGGTGCTTCATCTGGTGAAAGAGAGCGGGCTGCACTTCGTGGTCCTCTGCGGGACCGACAGGAAGGGGTTTGTGGTGATGGATCCGGCCTTGGGGAGCAGAACTACGGTCTCATTCTCCGAGATGGAGAAGGAATGGAGCGGCTTTATAGTATTCGTCAAGCCCTCCCCTGCATTCGAGCCGGGGAACAGGACACGCACCCTTCTGTCCCATTTTATTCCCTTGATTCTCAGACATAAAAGAGAGCTGGCGAGGGCACTTGCTCTGTCAGTATTATATATTGTGATAGGGATAAGCGTATCGGTATTTCTCGAGCAGATTATCGATGTGGTTATCCCGAGTGGGGATTACGGCAAGATCGTCTCTGTCACGGCGGCGATGGGGTTGCTTTTCGTATTCTCTATGGTCATCGGTTATTCGAGGATTAACAACACTTTGAGCGCCGGGCTGGGGATTGACAACTCGCTGATAAGCGGGTATATACGGCATCTGTTTAAGCTGCCTGTCAGTTTTTTCAGCCTTAGGGGAAGCGGCGAACTCAACTCCAGGATATCCGATGCGATGAATATCAGAGACTTCATCATCACAGGGACGGTCAGCGCCGTAATAAGCGTGCTGACTCTGGTAATCTCCTTTTTCCTGATGTTCACCTACTATTGGAAGCTGGCGCTGTTTACGCTGATGTTTCTGCCGGCCTACGTAATTATCTACGTGATTGCCAATAAGGTGAACAGGCGTGTGAACAGGGAGATTATCGAGAGTTCGGCACTGTTCGAGGAGCAGACTGTGGAGGGGATCGCCTCGATGAGCACCGTCAAGTACAACGGCTTCGAGGAGAAGATGACCTCCGGGATTCTCCGCTCCTACATCAAGTTCGCCTCCCGTCTTTACAGAGGCTCCAGGTACAATGCACTCTTCTCTCTAGGTGCGGACGGAGTGTCAAAAGCGATTACGCTGTTTCTCCTCACGGTCGGAGCAGTGTTTATCTTCAAAGGGGAGCTGAGTGTGGGAGAACTGGTCTCATTCTACTCTATCACGGCCTTTTTCTCGACTCCCCTGAGCGAGCTTGTGGGGATCAGCAACACATACAACGAAGCAAAAGTCTCTGCCCAGAGACTGTTCGAAATAATGGATTACGAAGGTGAAAAATACGGGGGAGAGCCTGTGGATACCATATCATACTCTTCAATATCATTTAACAAAGTTAGTTTCAGCTATCCGGGCAATCTCCCACTTTTCACCGACTTTGACGCCGAGATTGTCAGAGGGCGGATCACTGCCATCACGGGTAAAAGCGGTTGAGGGAAAAGCACCATAGCAGCTCTTCTGATGAGAGGCTATAAGCCCACGAAAGGATATATCTCCCTGGGAGATACCGACATAAGTCTCATCGACCTTGATCAGTGGAGACAAACCGTCGCCATCGTACCTCAGGACCCGGTTTTAATGAACGCCTCAATCCTGGACAACATCACCGGCTGGAGCCGCGAGCCCAACCTGAAACTGGTGGCCACCCTTCTGGCGGAGCTGGGACTGAGCGATTTCGTGCAGTCTCTCCCGACCGGACTTGTGACAAAGATCGGAGAGCGGGGAGCCCTTCTCTCCGGAGGGCAGCGGCAGAGAATAGCCCTGGCCCGGGCGCTCTACCGCAGGCCGAGCATTCTCATTCTCGACGAAGCCACTTCATCGCTTGACACCGAGTCTGAGCAATACATTGTAAACAAGCTGTTAAGCCTTAGAGATCAAGGGATTACTATAATTATGATAACACATAAACAGAACAATATATCTATTGCAGACTATGTAATAGATATCGGTGCGCACCAATCCGGCGATACCTGCACGCCTTGATTTGCAGGGTAATTATTAACATCTAAAACAATGGAAGAAAAAGTGAAAAGAATGAGTTGGGAGAGATTGAATTCTTCCGAGATGACGGTCCGCGGCGGTGTCAGCGGAGACTGGATTATGAAAGTGGTAAATGTCGTGGTGATGGTGCTTTCCATCATCAGAGATTACCTGCCTTCGTTTATGAAGGGATATAAAGCCGGCAGACAGTAAAGGAGGGCACGGCTATGAAAAAGACGACTTTCCAAAAAGTATCTGCCAGCGAGGCTGTATGCGTATTCGGCGGTGTGGATAAGAATGTGAAGGACCTATTCTACCAGATCGGATACATCATCGGCAAACTTATCAGTTTGCTCTTTAAAAAGACGAACGTAGTTGTAGTTCGATAGTATGAAGCGGGCGTTTATTCTTCTGGTGCTGGTATCTCAGGCCGTTTGTGCTCAGCCGCGGATGAGTCTGGACAATTGCATAGAGTATGCTTTAGAACACAATTTGCAACTCAAACAGCAGCAGATCGCCGTAGCATCGGAAGAAGACGCCCTTGTTCAATCAAAATTGGGTCTTCTGCCGTCGGTAGGGCTCGGAGCCGATTACTCCCTAAGCAGGGAGCAGACACGGCTCGGGGGCTCTCTGACGGTGAATATGACCCTCTTTGACGGATTGTTGGGACAGAGGAGAGTGGAGAGCGCCTACCTGTCTCTGGCAAAGGCGAGGAACGCCTCCGTCATCAGAGAAATGGAACTTAAGATTGCTGTGACCAAAGCGTTTCTGAGCTGTCTTCTTGCCAGGAGAGCCTCCCGGCTGGCTGACGAGAGTTATAGATCAGTGCTGCTCCAGAGGGATTTCATTGCAAAAAAAGTTGATGCGGGAGACAGGCCGGCAGGGGCGATGGCTGAGATAGATGCGGAGGTCGCAGCAACCTATTCTCTGACTGTAAGCAAAGCAGGGGAAGCCCTTCTTGCCCAAATCGACCTTACGCAGCTTCTGGAGTGGGACGGCCCGCTCCCTTTTGATATTGAAGAGCCTGAAGAAGAAGCTCTTGAGCCGCCCTCCGCGGATTACACCCTGATTATCGGGGACGCCGCTTTCCTGCCGGCCGTCTCTGACAGCGAATACGAACTGGAGCTCGCCCGAAAGCAGCTACAGATTGCTCAGTCGGGCCTCTTCCCCACCCTTACAGCATCGGCCGGCATCAATACCTTCTACTACCCCGAGATCTCCGATTCTTTCGGGGTTCAGATCAAGAATAACTACCTGTTCTCCGGCGTTTTCACCCTCTCCGTCCCCATCTTCAACCATTATTCCGCGGCGACCGCCGTAAAGAACGCGAAAGGGGCGGTCAGAATCCGTGAATTGCAGCTCAAAAGGGATATCCTTGAAGCCCAGAAGGAGTTGCAGCTGGCTGTGAATCAAGCGAATGTATTCTACCAGAACTATCTTGCCTCTGCCAGAAAAAGGGACGCTGCTACGGAGGCGCTGAGAATAAGTACGAAAAAGCTGGAGAGCGGTCTTGCCGCGGTATCCGACTGGATTCTCTCCAGAGATAAATATTCAGAGGCCCAGAATGAATACACGGCTACCTATTATCAATATCTCTTCCAGATAAAAATCCTCGGCTACTACCTCGAGTACTAGGAGAACAAAGAGAAGTAAATACATCAAAATAGGCCTTGCAGCTATCTGTGCGGCCGTTATTGCAGTTATCGCAATCCCCGGAAAGGAGTATCCTTTAGTGGAGATCAGCCATCCCATCATATGCACCATAGAGGAGTCCGTCCCCGCTAACGGCAGGATCAAACCGGTGGTGGAGGTGAAGATCTCCCCCGACGTCTCGGGAGAGATTATCGGGCTGTACTGTCAGGAGGGGGACGCCGTCCGCAAGGGGGACCTGCTTATAACCATCAAGCAGGATCTCTATATCTCCGCCGTCAACCGGGCCGAGGCCTCCCTGAACAGCACCAAGGCACAATTCTCCCAGCAGCAGGCACAGCTCTCCCAGGTGGAACTCAAGTACCTGCGTAACAAGCGGCTTTATGAAGACAGCGTCATCTCCCGCGCCGACTATGAGCTCTCGTTTGCCGAATACAACATAGAAAAGGCCCGGCTGGAGGCTATCGGATATGCCGTAAAAAGCGACGAAGCCACTCTACAGGAGATGAAGGAGCAGCTCAGCAAAACCCTCATATTCTCCCC
>JAGDBY010000039.1 GCA_017958765.1 Bacteroidales bacterium
CCTGATGAACCTCCAACATCGTTGAAAGGCTCTGAGTAGTCTTGACGTGATGCCATTACGCGGATATCACTGGTCAACCATTTAGCAAGCTTGGTATTGAGGTTCAAAGTGAAGTTGTAACGGGCGTTCTTCTCAGGATTGTAGCGGTATACACCGTCTTTTGAGTTGTAACCCAAAGATGCCATCACTGATGAATTGTTACCAAGTTTACCTGACATACGCAAGCTGTAGTTTTGTGACAATGCTGCGTCTGCGTAAAGAACTTTCTTAGGATCCCATACACGGCCGAAATAAGTCTGTGTACCGTAATCAGGAGTGGTAACTGTTACGAAGTCACGGCCGTAAACCATATTCAAATCCAGAGGATTGATCTGGCTTGCATATTTCTGCTTCCACTCTTGTACTACAGGGAGGTTGATGTGATAGTAACGTCCCCATGACTCAGGAGCAGCTCCTGTCCAGTCTGGATAGTGTCTGTAGTTCTCGTAAGCTGATCTGAAGAATTTCTCAGGGTCTGCTACTGTAGGCATGTCGCCCAACATTGCAAAACCGACTGATGCTGTGAAGTCGAATTTAAGTTGGTCCTCAGTACCTTTCTTGGTGGTAATCAAGATAACACCGAATGCAGCACGTGATCCGTAGATTGATGCTGATGCAGCGTCTTTCAATACTGAAATAGACTCAACGTCATCAGGGTTAACCATTGAAAGTGATGATTGTACACCGTCAACCAATACCAGTGGAGATCCACCTGAAAGTGAACCGGTACCACGGATGTTCATTGTAGGCTCATCACCGAGACGTCCTGATGTATAGAGGACTGTCAAACCAGGAGTAGCACCTTGCAAACCTTGGTTGAGGTCTCTGATAGGACGGTCGTTAAGTATCTTGCTATCAACAGCTGATACGGCTCCGGTCAAGTTTGCTTTGGTTTGAGTGCCAAAACCCACTACAACCACATCGTCCAAAAGAACTGTGTCCTCGTTGAGTGTTACATTGATTCTTGTACGGCCGTTAACATCAAGAACTTGAGTTACATAACCGATAAAAGAAAATGCGATTTTTGAATTAGCAGGTACTGTCAATGTGTATCTACCATCAATGTCAGTAACTGTTCCATTCAAAGTTCCGTCTTGTACTACTGATGCTCCGATGATCGGCTCACCATTCACGTCAGCAACAACACCTGATACTGTTACATTTTGAGGAGCAGCTCCTTGTGCAGGAACTGTTGCCATAAGTCCAAAAGATAACAATACGAAGCAGACTGCGAGTTTTAATACTCTTAGACTTTTTGTTTCGAATGTTTTAGTCATAATTAGTTAGATTAAAAATAATGATTACTTGTAATAATGCTTGCCGAGCAAGCTTTCGCTAATTAATAGCACGAAGAACCTGGTTCTCCGATACAATGGTTTTTTTAGGTGTTTTTAATTGGTTTTTGTTTTTAATGTTTAAATTATTAATTATTAGTATGTTATGTGTGTAATAAATAATCTTTTCCAAACGCCAATTTGCTTTGAGGGCAATATTAGCATTTACAAATATAAAAAATATTTTAAACAATATGATATTAATTGAAAAAAATTTGGCCTGGAGCGATCTTTTTCAGAAGACCCCGGAGAACCTTGCCCGGTCCCAGCTCTACGAAGCTGTTCGCACCGTCGGCGATCATATTCTGAACTGACAGACTCCATCTCACCGGAGAATTCAGCTGCAGGAGAAGATTCTTCTTGATCTCAGCCTTGGATGTATGCGGGAGAGCGTCCACATTCTGATAGACAGGGCAGACCGGAGTATAGAAAGAGACTTTCTCTATGGCATTTGCAAGATCCTTGGCGGCCAGTGACATCAACGGAGAATGAAACGCTCCGCCTACGCTCAAAGGGATGGCACCCCTCGCCCCCGCCGCAACCGCTGCTTCACAGGCTCTGGCTACCGCATCTTTCTCTCCCGAAACAACCAGCTGGCCCGGGCAGTTGTAGTTCGCCGGCACTACCACCCCCTCGGTCTTCCTGCAGACATCCTCCACAGCGGCGTCATCCAGTCCTATAATCGCAGCCATAGTGCCGGGATTGGCATCACAGGCCTCCTGCATAGCCATAGCGCGTGCATAGACAAGCTTCAGGGCAGCCTCGAAAGAGAGGGCTCCGGCTGCTGCCAGAGCGGAGAATTCGCCCAGAGAATGGCCTGCGACCATATCGGGAGCGAATGAATCCAGACATTTAGCGGATATAACAGAGTGCAGGAACACTGCAGGCTGGGTGATTCTGGTGGCAACAAGGTCCTCGGGAGAACCTTCGAACATAACCTCCGTGATACGGTAACCTAAGACGGCATCGGCCTTCTCAAACAACTCTCTGGCAACGGGATTCGAATCGTAGAGATCCTTCCCCATTCCCGGAAACTGCGAGCCTTGGCCCGGAAAGATGTATGCCGTCATTCTCTGTATTTTTAAAAACTCTTAAAGTTACAAAAAAATGTGAAATGTTGTATTTTTGTGAAGAGTTATTCTGCGCTTGTAGTTTAATGGATAGAATAGAAGATTCCGGTTCTTCCGGTTGGGGTTCGATTCCCCACAAGCGTACATCTTCCTCCGCCATCATCTCAAGGAGATATTCATTCTGCATATCCTCTTCTTCCAGTGCCGGAATCACCTCCGTATTGATGTAATACTCAATATCTTCCATCAATGCAGCATAGTCGGCGCGCGCCCTCTCCACTGAGTCTCGCCTTATCTTGTTGGCAGCAATCTCGTCATAGACGTCCGCCATATAGTAATCGAAATAATCGTTAGTGTGCGGGAAATTAGGTTTTCTGAGCAGAGAATATCGCTGCCGCTCGCTCTTGTTTATTTTTCCGGTGGTTATGGCCATCCTGGAGGCAGGTCTCTCATCCCCTCTCCAGTTAAACCCTTTCAGTCTCTGTCTCTCGAGGGAGAGACCGGCTACCGGATACGCGTCGCTGCTGGTCTGTTCGTAATATTTAAAACGCTGAGCGTCCCCGTCATTCATCGTCACCATCAGAGAGCGGGAGTCCTTAGAGTTCATTGTGGTGAGCGCATTCTCCTCCCTGAGATAAATCAGAGCGGTAACTCCGCCGAGGGCATCGAAACGGGAGAGTTCGTTGCCTGCGAAATGACCCATCATCTCGGTACTCTTGATCTGGTCGTAGTGATCGTCGTCCTCACGGCTGGTAATCATGGCATTATTCTGCATATTACCCCGGTAGAGACCGTCTTGATTGACCACGAACAGCATCAGGTCTGATGTCAGCTGATTCTTGATATTCTCCCACAGAATAGGGTTGCCGTTAAGTCTGGCTACCGAATCTACGTCACTGTAGAACAGAGAATCGCACTTGCCCTGGATTCTGTTTCTGTAAATCTTCACGTTGTAATAGGCGTTGAAGAATGACAGGGAGGTGGAGTCGGTGTCAGAATAATAGAGCGACACATCAGGGCTTTCGGCTTTCTTGGCAGGTTTCTGCTCCTTGACAGTGACCAGAGCGTCTGCAGGCGGTTTCTTGCCGGTCAGCGTGTAAAGAGTGTCCGGTATAGGCTGTTCTGCCAGGGTCAGGCTGTCTATGGCTCTCTGTGCCGCGATTGAACGCCTTCTCATCATAGCCTGATATTCTGCACTCTTCTCCAAAGCGGCCTGCTTCTTGGTCTCATAATCCTGCTGGGCCTTGGACTCAGCCTCGCCTATTGCGTCGAAGAGAATGTCTTTTCTAAGCTCGCTCCCTTCGGTGAAGAGACTCTCGGGGAGCTCTCTCATCTGGCGGGTGTAGTAATAGAGCGTATCCGCCGTCAGGAACAGAGAATCGGGCTCGTTGTTGCTGTCCCTGTTGCCGTAATAGATCAGGGCCGGACGCTGAGTCATCGTGGCGTCCATATCGTTGGTGAGGGTGTCTATCACCAAATGTGCGCTGTTGGAGAGCAGGATAGCCTTATGGAGAGTGTCCTGAACCTGGACGTTGGTATACATATCCATCGAGGCCTCCTGTCTGTAATAGTACAGCTGGTCGCACCACCCCTCATAGTCGGGGTTGTTCATATAGACATTCAGCCTGAAATACACCACGTCGCTGTTTCTGTCATACCAGCCGTCGTCCGCCCGCATAAAATAATCTTCGTACCACAGCCTTGTATCCCTGCCGAAATGGACGCGGTTCTCGTTGGAGTTGTATCTGATCACGGTGGAACGGATAAAGAGGGTGTCCATAAAGACCTGAGTATCTCCGGAGAATGTAAAAGTGGAGGCCTTTGCATCGTATGTACCCGTATCTCCCTCAATTACATTGCCGTCCCGGTCACGCATAGTTCCTCCGTTTCTGGATACGGCTACACTGTCTTTCGTATTGTAACTCAGGTTATTGGAACGGAACACGTTGCCGTCGGCATCCGACAGCTGCACTACATCGCCCGTAAAGAGAGCCAGGTCCTTGTCGACCGTGTAGGTGAGGTGGTCGCTTGAAAGGACTGTCTGATCCTGAACCAGACGGACATTGTAGAATGCGTCGATAATGTCTGTCTCAAGATTCCAGATGGCTGAGTCACAGTACATATAGGCTCCGTTGTGGAGAAAAACCGCAGGGCCTTTGATCATTCTGTACTGCACGTCATCCTTCTCGACAAGACGGGCATACTGAGCGCTCAGCAGACTGACCAGGCTATCATTGTCACTCCCCCCTTGAGCTCTGACCTCAAAACTGCCTAAGCACAGAAGGATAAAGAGAAATATGATAAAGCCTTTCTTGGGCATGACTGGTAAAGAGGAGGATTGTTAATGAATCCACCCTGAATACTGGAAGTTGCATCCAGAATACAGCGGATCCAGCTTGATGTATGTAGAGGCCGCATTCTCCTTGATGAAGGCCTCTATGGCCGCGTTTGCGTTTTTAGAATTCGCATCGTCGACCAGAAGGTTATAATCGGTGTCGTAGGAAGCGGTATGTGCGGGCACGATGCTGTCGACCTTTACAATCTTGTAAATGGTGTTACCCCTGCCCTCATTGTCAAGAGACTCGAAAGGCTCTGAAATACCGCCCACTTCCAAATCTTTGATAGCGGTGTAATCGGTAGGCTTCAGCTGATCTTTCTCAAATACGGCAGAACCGGTCATCTCATCCACCATAACTCCGCCGTTGGTGCGGGTCTTCGGGTCCTGTGAGAACATCCAGGCAGCCGCCGGGAATGTAACCAGGGCGCTGTCCACTATCATTGTACGTATGCTGTCAAGCTTTGCGAAAGCTTTGTTTCTGTCTTCACTCGTATATTTTGGCTTGATGAGAATATGGCGTGCGTTGAACATATCGCCGGACTTCTCGATCATCTGGATAATGTGGAAACCGTCGGGGGTTTCGACAACCTGGGATACCTGTCCCTCTTTGAGAGACATAGCTGCGTCGGCGAATGCCGGCCAATATACGGACCTTGCCATCATACCCAGTTCTCCTCCTTTGGCAGCGCTGCCCGGGTCTTCAGAATAGATACGGGCAAGCGAAGAGAATCTCTCTCCGTTGAGAATTCTCTCGCGCAGATCGAGCAGAGTCTCCTTGCAGGCTGTATTGGCCGCCTCCTTCTCAGGATAGAGGACAATCTGACTCAGCCTGTACTGGGTAGGAACTATCGGGAGATCCTCCTGGGCGGTATTCTCCACATACTGTCTGATGGCATCGGGAGTCATCCTCGGAACATTCTGCACAACCTTCCTCTGCATCTGCTGGATAAGGAGCTGCTCCTCTATGGCCCTATACCACTCGTCACGGAGTTCGTAGATAGGTTTACCGAAATAATCCAGCACCTCCTGCTCGCCGCCGAGGGCCTGCATCGCCTGGATCATTCTGTTGTTGATATTCTCCTGAATCTCAGCGTCGGTAACGACCAGGGAGTCGCGCCTTGCCTGAGTAACAAACAGCTTGCTGATCATAAGATTCTCCAGGATTTCGCAACGGGCGTTGCGGTCTGCCACGTAACCGCTCATACGCATCATCTGGACCTCATCCTCGATGTCCGAAATAAAGATAGCGTCATTGCCGATAAGAGCAACGTTCTTGTCGATTAGTCCCTGTTCATACACCTGAGCCTTTCCGTAGAACGGAACAAGACACAGTGAGATGATATATACCGCTGAAAGAATCCTCTTAATCATTAGTGTAAATTTTGAGTTTGTTATTCTGATATGCCTCGTTGAGCAGATCCTCCTTGAGAGTTTTCAAAAGATCCTGTTTTCTTTTGCTCAGAATGGCATCCTTTATTCTCTTGTCGTTATACTCTATCGGAGAGAGCTTACCCGGGGCGATAACCTCCTGGGCATAAACGAAATAAGTCTTCTCTCCTTCCTGATCTTCTTTAACGTAAAAGCCGCTTTTCAGAAGAGCCGCCTCACACAGCTCCGCTTCAAACGAGCAGTCTTTGGCTATCGTACTGGCCGCCACCCAATCGTTGCTGTATGTCTCGTACTTCTCCGCGTACGAACGGCAGGTGATCTCCAATTCTTCCTGAAGGTCCGGGTCCTTGGAGTTGAAATTCTTCTTGACCAGGTCGTAGTATGGAGAATGGGTGGAGATAGTTATCACTTTCACCCTGTAGAGGGCATACGGATAGGTAAAGCTCTGAGTGTGGGTGTCAAAGTATTCCTGCTTCTCGGCTTCGGTGATAGTCGTGTCCAGATGGCTCTCGACGTAACTCTTCTCGAATCTGAAATTGATAAGGCTTCTGGAATACTCCTCCACCTCTTCCTTGATATCCATCTCCTCTTTGGAGAGCTGCTCTTTGGCCTTCAGCTCCACAAGCTGAGCCAGAGCCCAACTGTCAATGTACTGCTGAACTTTGGCGGCGCTGTCTTCAGGAGAGATACCTTCGGGGAGAAGGGACACGACATCGTTATAATAGAGAAACCTGGTGCCGATTCGTGCTATTATCTTGTCGGAAGGACGGATATACTGGCACGAAGATACCAGCGTCAGGGCAGCTATTATGAACAATACCGTGCGTTTCATCTATCTAGAATAGTTCGGAGCTTCTCTTGTGATTGCAACATCGTGCGGGTGACTCTCGGCCATACCCGCAGCTGATATTTTTACAAATTTCGCACCACGGAGCGATTCGATGTCTTTTGCGCCGCAATAACCCATACCTGCTTTAAGGCCTCCTACCAGCTGGTAGATAACCTCGGCAAGCTTTCCTTTGTACGGAACCTGAGCCACAATGCCTTCCGGAACCAGTTTCTTGATATCCTCTTCCATATCCTGGAAGTAACGGTCCTTAGAGCCTTTCTGCATTGCCTCCAGAGAACCCATACCTCTGTATGATTTGAATTTACGGCCGTTGAGAATAATCGCCTCGCCGGGAGCTTCCTCCACACCTGCAAACAGAGAGCCGGCCATAATAGAACTTGCGCCTGCTGCCAGAGCCTTGGTAATGTCGCCTGAATATCTGATACCGCCGTCTGCGATAACCGGAATGCCGGTACCTCTCAGGGCGTATGCAGAATCCATAATGGCGGTCAGCTGAGGGACGCCGATACCTGCAATGATTCTCGTGGTGCAAATAGAACCCGGACCGATACCGACCTTGACTGCATCTACGCCGCACTCTTTAAGGGCGACTGCAGCTTCAGCGGTAGCGATGTTTCCGGCTACGATCTGGATAGAAGGGAATGCCTTTCTGATCTTCTTGATTGTCTCAAGCACAAATACAGAATGGCCGTGAGCAGTATCGAGGACCACTGCGTCGGTGCCGACCGAAATAAGTCTCTCTACGCTCTCCAGACTGTGAGAATTGATACCTACTGCCGCTGCCACGAGGAGTCTTCCCTTAGAATCCTTCGATGCGGTAGGGTTGTTCTTTATCTTGGTTATGTCTTTGTAGGTGTACAATCCTACAATACGGAAATCTTTGTCAACTACAGGAAGTTTCTCTATCCTGTTGTTCTTCAGGACATTTGTAGCCCCTGCAATGTCTATTTTCTCATCAACGGTGATAAGATGCTCCTTGTGAGTCATTACGTCGGCAATCCTGGTCTTCATATTGTCCTGAAAACGCAGGTCCCTGTTGGTAACGATACCGACCAGGTGCTTGGTCTGGTCAACTACAGGAATGCCTCCGATATGATTCTCGGACATAAGCTTCAGAGCATCTCCGACAGTCTTGTCAGCCTGAATGGTGACAGGGTCGTAGATCATTCCGTTCTCAGCCCTCTTGACTTTGTGAACTTGCTCAACTTGCTTTTCAATTGGCATATTCTTGTGGATAACACCGATACCTCCCTCGCGGGCTATCGCGATGGCCATTTCAGCCTCGGTAACTGTATCCATAGCTGCGGAAACGATAGGGACGCTCAGAGAGATCTCTCTGGTAAACTTGGTGCTGACGTTTACTTCCCTCGGGATAACTTCACTGCGAGCAGGGATAAGGAGGACATCATCGAATGTGAGCCCTTCCATAGCAATTTGATCTGTATAATGTTCCATAACCGTAATGAGATAAATATGGCAAATATACTAAAAAATTTATACCAATCTGCCTTGGTATGTGTTTCTTTCTTCCAGTCTCTTATCCAGAAGACGGAGCAGTTCCACGTTGCGGATCAGTCCCCAAGGGGTGGAATTGACAAACCGCGGGGGCACTTCTCCGGCAAAACGCTCTATGTAAAGAGTCGGGCGGAGTCTCTCCAGAATATCCACGAATAAGTCTATATACTCATCCAGCGAGAATGTCACAAAACGCTCCGGGTGTTCGCTGAATTCATTCTCCATAGCGGTGCCCTTGATGATCTGAAGCTGATGAAACTTCACGGAATCTATCGGAAGAGTGTTAATCTTCTCAGCCATAGAGATAAAGTCTTCCCTCGTCTCTCCCGGCAGACCAATTATGAAGTGGGCTCCCTGCATAATGCCCCGCTCTGCAGTCATTCTGACGGCCTGTTCTGCCTGCTCCCAGGTGTGTCCTCGGTTGATATGCGCCAGGGTTGCGTTATTGCAGGATTCTATACCGTACTCCACGATAACTATATGATCCTTGGATAATTGCGCCAGATAGTCCAACTTCTCTCCGTCAATGCAGTCAGGACGGGTCCCGATCACTATTCCGGCAACGGCTTTATGGCTGAGGGCCTCTTCGTAGAGGGACTTCAGCTTACCGAGAGGAGCGTATGTATTGGAATACGGCTGGAAGTAAGCCAGGTATTCAAGGGTGTTGCGGTATCTCCCTCTGTGGAATTCTATACCCTCTTCTATCTGAGTGGCAATGCTTTTGCTTGCCACGCTGTAACCGGGGTGGAAAGCGGCATTGTCACAGAAGGTGCATCCGCCGCGAGAGATGGAGCCGTCGCGGTTCGGACAGGTGAATCCGGCGTCGATCACTATCTTCTGAAGCCGGTGTCCGTACTTATTCTTGAAGAATTCTACAAAAGAATTATACCTCTTTTCCATGTGGCAAAGTTAAATAAAATTATATCTTTGTGAATATGAAAAGGTTATTGATCATTATCGCGCTGGTGAGCTCCGCTGTAGCATTCACCGGCTGCAACTCTCCCAAAAAAGCATCTCCTTCTCAGGAGAACAATGTCATCGGATATGCCGTATCAACACTGTCAGCGGTCAATCATCACGAAGAGCCGGACGTTGACAAAGAGATTGGCTGTCAATCGCTTATGGGGACACTCCTCTCTGTGCTGGAATACAGTAACGGCTGGTATAAAGTGGAAACTCCCGAGCACTATGTAGCCTGGGTTTCAGCTGAGGCAATCGCCCTCAAGGAAGGCGACGAACTCGACCGGTGGCTCAATTCTGACAAACTGATAGTGACGGCAGTCTCAGATATGCTCTACTCTGAGCCATATCTCGGAGCCGACATTGTGTGCGACATCACTTTGGGAGATGTTCTGATTAAAGGGGAGCTGAATTCAGGGTTCTACAGCTGCACACTTCCCGACGGAAGGAAAGCTTATGTTCAGAGCGGCAGCGTGATGGATCTGGATGACTACAATGAGTCTGTCATTCTCTCCGGAGACTCAGTGGTGGCGATGGCTATGCAATTTATGGGATTCCCTTACGTGTGGGGATGGAACTGCGCCAAAGGGATGGACTGCAGCGGCTTCACACAGTTTATATATCATCTTCACGGGATAGCGCTCCCCCGCAACGCCTCAGCCCAGGCACGCGCCGGAGAAGAGATCTCGATTGAGGATTCTCTGGACCTTCTTCTCCCGGGAGACCTTGTATTCTTCTGCAATTCTACACCGGGCAGAGTCAACCATGTAGGCATCTACATAGGCAACGGGGAATTCATCCACAGCGGCACTTCACAGGTCAAGATTAACTCTCTTGACAGGAATGCGGAGAATCTCTATCCGAAAGCGGATAATCTATTCTGCGCCCGGAGAATCATTACATCCGAGTGGTAGAGGATTTTTAGTTATGTAGTGCTACCTAAACAGATTTTTGTATCTTTGCAGCGAATTAATTCAGAACTATATGAATCTAAGAGTTATTAAGAAAGATATCGATTTCCTTCTAAATGATTTTGTGTCAGACTGTTTGATTTTCAGCGACTTTCATGAGGGAAAGAAGGATGACAAAGTAAAAGACCTTATCTCTGAGGGACTTATCTACGCTAACGACCTTTACAACAAAGTCAACCACCCTGTCAAGAAGATAGTTAACGAGAAGGGCGTTGAGAAAGTTGTAAGAATGGAAGGCAAGGAGCTTAAACAGTTTTATAACTCGATAGGCAAGGACCTGTACGAAGGGTTCGACAATTTATTCATGAAACTGAGTAAGCTTGCTAAGAAATAAAAAAATGGGATGAACTTAATCATCCCATTTTTTTTGCTCATTTTCTGCTGTTACCAGCAATTCAAAGGCAAACCTATCATCTTGTTATTGGCCTGCTCTCTGACTGCAGCAATTACCGCTTCATTCTCAGGATCCTGAAGCACTTTGTCAATCAGGTCCACAATACCCGGCATATCTTTCTCGACAAGGCCGCGTGAAGTGATTGCAGGAGTTCCCACACGGATTCCGGAAGTCTGGAACGGAGAACGTGTATCGAAAGGAACCATATTCTTATTGACTGTAATGGCCGCATTCACCAACGCTTTTTCAGCAACCTTTCCTGTAAGGTCAGGATACTTGGTACGCAGGTCAATCAGCATCAAGTGATTGTCAGTGCCGTTAGAAACAACTTTGTACCCCTTATCGATGAAGCACTGAGCCATAGTTGCGGCATTGGCCTTAACCTGTTTCTGATAGGTTGTAAACTCAGGCTGCAGAGCCTCGTAGAATGATACAGCCTTGGCAGCTATACAGTGCTCCAGAGGGCCGCCCTGTACGCCCGGGAATACGAAAGAATTGATCACCTGTCCCACGCTCTTTGTAACACCCTTAGGAGTCTTGTAACCCCAAGGATTCTCAAAGTCTTTGCCGACCAGAATAGCGCCTCCGCGAGGTCCGCGAAGGGTTTTGTGTGTAGTGGTGGTAACGATGTGAGCATACTTGACAGGGTTCTTCAGCAGTCCTGCGGCGATCAAGCCTGCAGGGTGAGCCATATCCACCCAAAGGATCGCTCCCACTTTGTCAGCGATAGCTCTCATTCGCTCCCAATCCCACTCGCGGGAATAAGCGGATGCACCGCCGATAATCAGCTTAGGCTTACATTCCAAAGCTTTGGCCTCCATAGCATCGTAGTCAACAAGACCGGTCTGCTCGTTAAGCTGATAGCCTACGGCATTGAAAAACATACCTGAAATATTCACCGGAGAACCGTGTGTCAGGTGACCGCCGTGAGCCAGGTCGAGACCCATAAAAGTGTCGCCGGGCTTCAGGCAGGCAAGCATTACAGCCATATTGGCCTGAGCTCCTGAGTGAGGCTGCACGTTGGCGAATTCTGCATCGAACAGTTGACACAGACGGTCGATAGCCAGCTGCTCAACCTGGTCGACTACTTCACAGCCGCCGTAATATCTCGCATTGGGATATCCTTCTGCATATTTATTCGTAAGAACGCTGCCGAGAGCCTCGAGGACCTGATCGCTCACAAAATTCTCTGATGCAATAAGCTCAATACCTTCGACTTGACGCTCTTTTTCTTTACGGATAAGATCTAAGATTTGTAAATCCTGTTTCATAAAATCAATAGTTTAATGTTCAAAGGTAATAAGATTTTTATCTTTGTGCTATCAAAAAAGGGAAATGTTTAGAAAACTCCATAACGACGAACTGGGGAGAATCTCAGTGGAAGATTACAAAAAGAGCGAGAAGGCTCCGGTCGCCGTCATTCTCGACAATGTACGCAGCCAGCACAATATCGGGAGCGCATTCCGCACCTGCGATGCATTCAGGGTTGAGAAGCTCTACCTGTGCGGCATCTGCGCCACTCCTCCCACCCCCGAGATCCACAAATCTGCCTTGGGGGCCGAGTTCAGCGTAGAATGGGAGTATTGCTCACAGACATCCGAGATAGTATCCGCCCTCAAAGAGCAGGGATACACCTTGGTCAGCGTGGAGCAGGCTGAAAACAGCACCTCGCTGGAGGGTTTCCGCCTCGAGGAGGGGAAAAAATACGCTTTGATTTTCGGAAATGAGGTACACGGCGTCGGCCAGGAGACCGTTGACAGCTCCGATATCTGCCTTGAGATACCTCAATACGGAACAAAGCACTCTCTCAATGTTTCTGTAACCATTGGGATAGTGCTTTGGAGCCTTCTTATGAAATAGCGGAGAATTATACTATTCCGCTGAATCCCATAAATGCCATTGCCATGATTCCGGCTGTTATAAGAGCGATCGGAACCCCGCGGAACGGCTTCGGAACATCGCTCAGCTCGAGCTGTTCACGTATTCCGGAGAATAATGTAATCGCCAGACCGAATCCTATAGCAGATGCTGTAGCGAATACTACGGACTGTCCGAGATTGAAGAAGTGAGCGGCCTCTCCGCCGAAACCGAACTGCTTCTGAACCACCATCAAAGCCACACCGAGGACGGCGCAGTTAGTGGTAATCAGAGGAAGAAAAATTCCCAGAGCCTGATACAGAGAAGGGCTTATCTTCTTGAGAATGATCTCCACCATCTGCACCAACCCGGCAATAACCAGAATGAATGAGACAGTCTGGAGGAATTCTATACCCAGAGGAACCAGGACGTAGTATTGAAGCAGGTAGGTAACGCAGGTAGCGAGGGCCATCACGAAAGTAACGGCTGCGGACATACCCACGGCGGTGCCGACCTTTTTGGAAACACCCAGGAACGGGCAGATTCCAAGGAACTGCGACAGTACAATATTGTTGACGAATATCGCTGAGATTATAATAAGTACGTATTCCATATCACCCTCCTACTCTTTTTTAGCTACGAATTTGTTGAAAAGAACCATAAGGTATCCCAGAACAATGAATGCTCCCGGGGCAAGTACGAAAGCGAGAACGCCGTCGCCTGAGATGAATTTCAGGCCGAAAGCCGAACCGCTGCCCAGAATCTCGCGGACAAGACCGATCACGGTAAGTGAAAGTGTGAAGCCCAGACCGATACCCAGTCCGTCGCAGGCAGAATCACCTACGGTATTCTTGTTGGCAAATGCCTCAGCGCGGCCGAGAACGATACAGTTTACTACAATCAGAGGGATGAACAGGCCGAGCGTTTCGTAGAGAGACGGCAGATAGGCCTGCATCAACAGCTGCACAATAGTAACGAAAGTGGAAATTATCACAATGTATGAAGGGATTCTCACTTTGTTCGGGATGAAACGCGCTACGGCGCTGATGACTATGTTAGACATAATCAGAACGAACATCGTAGCCACACCCATACCGAAACCGTTGATGGCTGAAGTTGTAGTTCCCAAAGTAGGACACATACCCAGGACGAGAGCGAAGGTAGGATTGTCCTTGATTATTCCGTTGGCAATGATTTTCAGTTTACTCATCGTTTCCCCCTCCTATATTTGTCTGAGTTGCGGAAGTAACTCCGTCGGCGCTGTCGCCTTTCAACTGCCTGTAAACATCATAAGCAGAACTAACTGCCGAAGTGAAAGCTTTTGAAGTAATTGTAGAAGCGGTGATGGCATCCACGTCGCCTCCCTCCTGATGAACCTTGAGCACTTTTTCGGCAGGATTGAACCCTTTGAACTGCTCTTTGAAGTTACCCGGAGAATTGTCGCTTATCTTGGCTCCGAGGCCCGGAGTCTCGCTGTGAGAGATCACATAGACGTTGTAGATATCGCCTGTAGCCGCATCGAAACCGACCATCAGTTTCAATTCTCCGCCGAAACCGGCAGCCTTTGACTCTACTGCGTATCCGGTAATGCTTTCACCTTTCCTTGCGGTGTAAACAACATATTTCTGACCATTAACCTCAACCAATGAACTCTCTTCTCCCGGCATATTGTCGTATTCCGGAAGAACCTGAGAGATAGCGTCGTTGGTCTTGGCTATCAGCGCATCGGCGATAGGATCCTCGGTGACGCTGTACACAACGGCCAGCAGAGCTGAACATATCAGGCATATCAAGCCCAATACGATAACCATATTCTTGAATGTAGATTCCTTTGCCATACTATTTCCTCCCGAAACCTACCGGTTTTAATCTGTTAAGAAGCGGTGTAACGCAGTTCATAATCAGGATAGCGAAAGAGACGCCTTCCGGATAAGAACCGAAATAACGGATCAGGACGGCGATCACACCGATACCCACACCGAAAAATATCTGACCTTTGGCGGTCATAGGACTTGTAACATAGTCGGTAGCCATAAAGATGGAACCAAGCAGCATACCTCCTGTCAGAAGGTTGAATGCGGGACCTGAGAACTGCGCCGGATTGGCCAGGCAGAAGATTCCGGTCATAACCGCTACGGTCACCCAGATTGAGAGGGTAATGTGCGGACGGATCACTCTGCGGACCAGCAGATAGATGAAACCTATCAGCAGGGCGATTGCCGAAACCTCGCCCACAGAACCGCCTGTCCTTGCGAAAAGCATCTCAAGCGGGGTAAAATTGTGAGCGGCAATTATCTCGTTGGCAGGAATACCGGCCTTAACTCCTTCGTTGATAATGCTGAGCGGAGTTGCTCCGGAGAATGCATCCACATTGTGGAACAGACCTGCGGGAGCACTCCAGGTAGTCATTATCACCGGGAAAGATATCAGCAGGAACACACGCCCTACCAATGCCGGGTTGAAAATGTTCTGACCCAATCCTCCGAATGACATCTTTGCTATAGCGATAGCTACGAATGCTCCGATAACTGCTATCCACCAAGGAGCTGCAGGAGGAAGGTTCAATGCAAGCAAAACACCTGTTACGGCAGCGCTCAGCCCGTTGAACTCTGTTTTGCTGCCCATCAAATACTTGTGAATCAAGAATTCAAACAGAATACAAGCCGCGGCGCTCACAGCGAGCAGCAGCAACACCGGCAATCCGTAGAAATAGATTGAAACAAGTGACGCCGGCGCAAGCGCAATCAGTACGTCAGTCATTATTCTGCTCGTACTTTCCGGGCCGTGTATATGTGGAGAAGGTGAAACTATTAACTGTGACATACTCTTTACCTCCTATTTAGCTTGACGGGCGCGAATGATTTTCATCACTTCGGCTTTGTTTATTCGGATAATATCTAACAACGGGATGTTGGCAGGACAGGTGTAGAGGCAGCAACCGCATTCTATACAGTCTGCAATGTGATTCTGCTCCAGATCATCGTATCTGCCGCCAACACGGGCCAGCTTGTTGAGAAGCCAAGGCTCCAGTCCCATAGGGCACGCTTCCGCGCACTTGCCGCACCTGATACAGTTCGACTCGCTCTTGCGAAGGGTCTGCTTTTCAGTGAGCATAAGCAGGCAGGAAGAACCTTTCTGGGTTGTGGCGTTCAGATTAACAATGGCCTTGCCCATCATAGGACCGCCGCTGATGTATTTCATATTGCCCTCGACCGGAGCGCCGCCCACTGCAGCCAGGATATCGTTCAGAGGGGTACCGATACGGACCCTGAAGTTCTTGCGGTTCTGCAGGCAGTCGCCGGTGACGGTCATAACTCTCTCGAACAGAGGTTTGTTCTTCTGAACAGCCTCATATACTGCGAGGGCCGTAGCCACATTCTGTACCACACATCCTGTATCGATAGGAAGGGCTCCGCTCGGAACCTGACGGGATGTGATGGCATCTATCAGCTGTTTCTCACCGCCCTGAGGGTATTTCTTCTTCATCTTGAGAACTTCAATCCCCACGAAAGAGGCGGCAGCCTTAGTCATAGCGTCGATGGCGGCCGGTTTATTCTCCTCGATGGCGATGAAGCATTTCTCCACTGAGAGGGCGCGCATCATTATTCTGGCGCCTATAACTATCTGTTTAGGCAGTTCTCTCATTATACGGTCGTCTGCGGTAACATAAGGTTCGCATTCTGCACCGTTGAGAATGAGATATTCTGCCTTTTTGTCCTTAGGAGGGGCAAGCTTCACGTGAGTAGGGAAAGTTGCGCCGCCCATTCCCACAACTCCCGCAGCCTTGATTTGGGCAATCAGCTGCTCCGGAGTGCCGGAAGTTTCAGTGACAATCTTGTCTGTGCGGTCAATTGCAGGATCCCACTCGTCACCTTCCACGTCGATTGCAACGTGCATAACCATATTCCCTGCCAGATCAGGCATAGGGACAACGTCAGCCACGGTACCGCTTACGGAAGAGTGGACGTAGCCGGAAATGAAACCTGCAGGCTCGCCGATCACCTGGCCTACCAGGACCTTGTCTCCTTTAGCTACGACAGGGGTAGCGGGAGCGCCGAGATGCTGGGCCATGGAGATATACACTTTCTCAGAAAGCGGCAGAGTCTCTATGCTGATTTCAGAAGACAGTTTGCTGTCTTTAGGATGCGTTCCTCCGATTTTAAATGTCTTCTTCATAATTATGCCTCCTTATTCTCTGTCTGCTCGACCGGTTTAGGGGCCGGGAAATTAAACTTATGGATAGCTCCGGTAGGACATTCGCTGACACACTTAGTGCAGAGCTTGCACAGATTCCAGTCGATGTACGCCAGGTTGTTCTCCACTTTGATTGCGCCGAACTGGCACACTTTCTCGCATTTGCCACAGCCGATGCAGGCAGCGGTGCAAGCTTTGCGGGCAACCGCACCTTTGTCTTTGTTGACACAGATTACAGTAACCCTGCGGCCTTTCAAGCCCTTCGAGCGAATCTCTATCAGTCCTTTAGGGCAAGTAGCTGCGCAGCTTCCGCAACCGGTACATTTCTGCTCATCGACAACCGGCAGTCCCGTAGCAGGATCTATTGAGATGGCTCCGAACTTGCAGGCAGACACACAGTCACCGCATCCGAGACACCCGTATTTGCAGCCGGTATCCCCGGTGTACAGAGCAGCCTTGACTTTGCACGACTGAACTCCGTCGTAAAAATTGGTTTTCTGGCGGTTGTCACAAGTACCGTTACAACGTACCACAGCTACTTTAGGGGCCTGTTCAGTAACAGTCTGTCCCAACACCTCGGCCACTTTCTTCATAACGTCGTTACCGCCTACAGGGCAGAACAGCGACCCTATCTCCGGCGCTTTCACCAGGCGCTGAGCGAAGTCACGACAGCCTGCGCTGCCGCATCCGCCGCAGTTTGCTCCGGGAAGGACGGCCTCTATCTCGTCAATTCTCCCGTCTTCTTCGACTTTGAACTTCTTGGCGACGAAAAAGAGAACAACCGCTATCAGAAGACCGATAACCGTCAAAGCAGCTACTGTGACATAAATGGTTGTTATCATCCTATTTCTGTTTTTGATATTTTTCTATTGAGAATGAGTACACTCTGTTCAGCTTGCTGCGGAACAGAGCCAGTACGATATAATAGAGCGCCACGATGCCGATTGCTGAAATACCGGTCTGTAATTCAGTAAGACCCGCGACGGGCAATAATACGATTGAGAGAATGAGTAAAACCAGCGGGAGGACGTATGCCAGAAATACCGCGCTGATACCCAGATAGGAACCGAGAATGACGTTGACCTTCTCTCCCACCTGGTAATCCTCTACCAATGAACTGATTGTATATGGGATTTCTATAACTCTGACGCTCTCTTCGGAGGCATTGCACACTCCTCTGGCATGACAGGAAGCACACGCTGACTTGTTGACAATTTCAACGGAAACCGTATCTTTTCCGATCTCGATGACAGTACCTTCGTGCTCTATCTTGTCAACCTTTTTCATCTTCTAGTTATAAGCGGAATCATCGAATGTATCCCCGAGATCGTTGATGGCTGAGCCTTTGGTTTCAATGACAAAACCGGATTCTTCGCCATAACTGTTGGAATCTATGAATTTTGCCTGCGACTCAATAAAACGCATCTCCACGTCACCCACGGAGCCGTTACGGTGCTTGGCAATAATAATCTTGGTCTGTCCCGGATAATCCTCCTGGCCGTCGGCAAGCTTCGGACGGTGGATGAACATAACAATGTCGGCATCCTGCTCGATAGCTCCCGATTCACGGAGGTCGCTGAGCGGAGGACGCTTGTTTCCACCTCTCACATCGACGTTTCGGTTAAGCTGTGACAGAGCTATGATAGGGATATTCAACTCTTTGGCTATTGCCTTGAGGTTACGTGAAATGGCCGCTACCTCCTGCTCGCGGATGACTGATTTCATCTCGGAAGGGACGGTCATCAACTGCAGGTAGTCAATGATAATGAGCTTTACTCCCGAATTCTTCACAAGTCTGCGTGCCTTTGAACGGAACTCGAACACTGAGATTGAAGGTGTATCGTCTATCCACAGCGGAGCGTTTGAAAGTCTCGAAATACGGTCGTTCAGGATGTTCCAGTCTTCAGGATTGTTGAACTTGTCGGCTCCTTTGATCTTGCTTGCTGCGATACCTGTCTCACTGATAAGCAGGCGGTTAGCCAGCTGCAGGTCCTTCATCTCCAAAGAGAATAGAGCAACCGGAATATTGTAGTCAACCGCCATATTACGGGCCATTGTCAGCACGAATGCGGTCTTACCTACAGACGGGCGGGCGGCCAGAATAATCAGGTCGGAAGGCTGCCAGCCGTAGGTGACCTTGTCTATTCCGCTGTAACCGCTCTTCAGTCCGCTCAGTCCGTCGGTACGTTTCTGTTTCTCTTCAATCTGGGCTATAGCCTCGCCCAAAACGTCCTGAATCTTGCTCGTCTCACGGCGCATATTGCGCTCGGTAAGGCTGAAGATAGCCTGTTGCGATTTGTCGAGCAGCTCATCTACCGACAGCGCATCCTCGAATGCGTCTTTCTGGACATTGTAGGATATTGTAATCAGCTGACGCTGAATGTATTTCTGGAGGAGAATCTTTGTGTGATACTCGATGTGGCCCGCTGCGCTGATTTTATTGCTGAGCATACTCAGGTAAGCGTATCCGCCCACTATCTCGAGCTCGTCACGTCTGGTGAGCTCGTTTGCAACGGTCAGGATGTCGACCTTGTCGTTACGGGAGGCGATGGCCGAGATAGCCTCGTATATTCTCCGGTGATTCTGATCATAGAAGCAGTCGGGAACCAGAACATCGACCACGTCCGGGACAACGGACGGCTCAAGCATCATTGCGGCAAGAACTGCCTCCTCAATCTCGAGCGCTTGAGGCGGTTTGCGGCCCATCTCGGAAGAGAGCTGAGCCAATGTAGGATTCTGTGCTTTTCTTGCCATTTTTTAAGCGTGTAGAGACGACGCAATGAGCACCGTCTCTACATTTATGTGAATCAATAATTATTCGTTTTCGAACTCAGAACCAACCAGAATACGTCCGCAGTATTCGCAGACGATGACTTTCTTGCTCTGAGCGATATCAAGCTGACGCTGAGGAGGGATCTGGTTGAAGCATCCGCCGCAGGCGCCTCTCTTGACGGTAACAACTGCCAGGTGATTCTTGGCGTTGCCTCTTACTTTGCCGTAAGCCACCAACATTCTCTCGTCAATCTTAGCTGCCAACTCTTCTTTCTCTTTGATGAGAGCCTCTTCCTCTTTAGCAGTCTCCTCTACAATCTGGTCGAGCTCTTTTCTCTTCTCTTCCAAATCCATCTCACGCCCTTCCATAAATGTCTTGGTCTGCTCCAGGAGAGCCTTCTTGTCAGCGATCATAAGGTTGGTCTCTCTGATCTTCTTCTCGAAAGACTCTTGATCAAGCTGCTGATATTCAATCTCTTTGCAAATAGATTCGTACTCGCGGTTGTTCTTCACGTTGTCGCGTTGCTCCTCATATTTAGCAATGAGATGCTGGCACTCTTCGATGTGAGCTCTGTATTCTACAAGAGCACTTTCTGCTGCCTTGATATCCGCTGTAGTGTTGGCGATTCTGGTCTTCAGACCTTCAACCTCGTCCTCAAGGTCTTTAACCTCGAGAGGAAGCTCTCCGTGAAGAAGATAGATTCTGTCTATTTTGGTGTCAGTCTGTTGAATCTTGTACAACGTCAGAAGTTTCTCTCTCATTGAGACACTGTCGCTGTCGGACATAGACTTAGCCGCCGATACGAAAGTTTCCTGCTGATCGATAGGTGTGACAATTGCCTTGTTAGCTTTCTTTGTTGCCATAATTTACTTAGTAGTAATATACAGGGTTATTATTATCCGATTTGAGGATTGCAAAGTTATGTATTTTTTTCGTAAGCAAGGATATAAATTTATCCACAATAAAGATTTCACTTTCCCAGTGCCCTACATCCATAATCATGAAATCTTTTTCGGTGAAAAAGTCGTGATAGGTGAAATCTCCTGCCAGGTATGCGTCTGCTCCGCACTCCATCGCACGGCAGATCAGAGATGAGCCCGAACCGCCGCACAGAGCCACTTTTTTGACCGGTCTGTCGATAGGCTTTGAAGAGCGAAGGCACTTCAGGCCGAGAACCTTTTTGACATAGGAGATAAATACTCCGGCAGGCATAGCTTGAGGCAGTTCTCCGATAATGCCCAGCCCCCCTTCATCCAAGAATCCGGCACTCTTCAGACCGAGCTTCTCCGCCAGAATCCCGCTCACGCCGTCCAAAACCTTGTCCGCATTTGTGTGTGCAGAATAGACTACGATGTCGTTTTTAACGGCTTTGGTGAGAATCGAACCCAGATATGTGTCAGGATAAATCTTCTTTACGCCGTGGAAAATCAGGGGATGGTGTGTGACAATCATATTCGCCCCCTTGGCCACGGCCTCGTCTATAAGTTCAGGCGTGCAGTCAAATCCGACAATGATACCGGTCACCTCCGTCTGAGGGCTTCCCAGACAGAAACCGGAATTGTCCCACTCCTCCTGCTTGAGCAGAGGGGCGAATTCTTCGATAATATCGGCTACTTCTCTGGCTTTCATCTTAGGGACTGCTACAGATTTGCTTTGATATCCACCAGTTTGGCGCGGATGGACTTGAGACGTTCCACAACTTCGGCGCGTCTGTCACTCCCCTCCGCATTGTTGCTGAGAAGCCTCTGAACTCCCTCCAGAGTCATACCGCGGTCCTTCACGTAGTAATGGATTCTCTTGAGAACTTCCACGTCCTCAGGGGAGAAAAGGCGGTTGCCCTTGTTGTTACGGTTGGGATTAATGAACTCCGAGAACTTGTTGGACCAGAATCTGACAAGAGAGACGTTCTCTCCCAACAAATCCGCAACTTCACCGATTGTGTAACAAATCTTTGCCATAGTCATTCTGTATGTTTAATCGAGGGATTGACCCGTATTTGTAGCGATCTGCATCATCTTAAAGTACATAGACGGGCTTAAACTTGCGAAGAAGTAGTTTATCGGGTCCATATATTCTCCGCCGCGTCTCACTTCGTAGTGAAGGGATGAGGCGAAGACGGTGCCTGACGTCCCGACCCTGCCTATCAGCGAGCCCTGCTTGACGGTCTGGCCGCTTCTGACGAAAATGTCGCCCAGGTGGGCGTAGTAGGTCTCGATGCCGTTGCCGTGATCGATGGTGACGGTATTTCCGAAACCCTTATTGAGCCTCTCTATCTTGACCACGGTGCCGTCGGCGGAGGCCAGTACGTCAGTGCCGAGAGGCGCCAGCAGGTCGATTCCGGTATGCATCACAAGGGTTTTGTAGTATGGATGCATCTTCATCCCGACAGAAGCTCCGGTCTGAGCCAGGGTGAAATTCTTCACCGGTATAATAGACGGGAAATCGGTAGGGACAAAGTCTGTAGAATTGATCCTGTTGTTGATGGAATTGATGTTTCTCTTAACTGAGGAAACCTCTCTCTCAACCTCAGTGCATCATATGCCGGTCTGTTTGATCAGTTCGAATTCGTCGCTTGAGTAGAGAATCTCTGAATCGGGCAGAGAATCTGCAACCGAAACATCTCCCATCAGCTTCGGAGGATCAGAATTGAATATCTGTCTGTAAATGGATTTATCCCTGGCATCCAGGCTCTTAACGACGTCATCCACCAAGGCCAGCTTCTCCTCCATAGCCTGAACCTCAACCTCGAGGTATTCATTCTCCTGCTGAAGCTTCTTCTCTTTGCCGTTGCTGAAGAATACGGAGAAGACTGCATAGTAGAGAATGGCGATGCCCACGCTCAGCACGACATAAACGGCCGCCTTGCCTAAAATCGCCCAAAAGGGAACTTTCTGCTCGTCGTAACTTAACTTTTCTCTATTGAAAACGAACTTTTTCATCGCAAATCCCTACTTTTTAGCAAGATCAATCATCTGTTGATACTGCTCCGGGGTAAGGTCTGTAGTGAAATAGTTCCAAGGATTGACAGGATTGCCACGGTAGCGTACTTCATAGTGAAGGTGAGGACCTGTAGAACGGCCTGTGCTGCCCAGAAGGGCGATCTGCTGACCGCGGACAACCTTCTGTCCCTCTTCTACCGTAGACTGGAGAAGGTGACCGTATCTGGTCTCATAACCGAAACCGTGGTCGATGTAGACCACATTGCCGTAGCCGTAATAATTGTAACTCACACGGGTAACCACACCGTCACCTGTAGCATAGACAGGCTCTCCTTTCGGACCGGCGATGTCGTAACCTTCGTGGAACTTGGCGTAATTGCCGAACGGGTCGCTTCTGTAACCGAAAGAAGAGGTAGCGTGAACTCTCGGAGAAGGACTAACCGGGTAAATAGCCGGAATGCTTGAAGCCATATCGCCTGCGCGTGAGGAGATAGCCTCGACGTCGTCAAAACTGGTGGACTGAAGATAGGCCTTCTTTGAGAGCATATCCAGCTTCATTTTTGACGAAATCAAGAAATTGGCATTGCTGTACTTCTTCAGGTAGGAGTATCTGTCCACTCCGCCGAAGCCGGCGTTTCTCACCGAAGCAGGAATCTCATCCATACCGAGAATGAGGCGGTAGACCACGTTGTCGCGCATCTGGAGCTCGCTCAGAATATCATTCTGCTCATCCATTCTCGTATTGAGCTGCTCGACCTTGGCCATCAGCTCGGCGTTTTTATTCTGGAGAATGATGGTCTTAGGCAGATCGAATCCCAGCACGACCGTAAGCACCAGGTAATAGGCTATGAATATGACGAATCCGATGGCGAACAAGCCGAGGACTCTCTTGAATCTCTCCTTGATAGAGACTACCGACTCTTCGTAGGAGAGGGTTTCGTGATTGAAGACGTATTTTTTTCTGGCCATTTATTACCCTGTGTATCTCTGCAAAGTTATAAAATTTAGATAAAAAAACTATTTTTGCATATAAATATGCAGATAAGGACATCACAAGAAATCAGAAAGACTTTCCTCGACTTTTTCGCATCAAAAGGACACACGGTCGTACCGTCAGCTCCGATGGTAGTTAAAAACGACCCTACACTGATGTTCACCAACGCCGGAATGAACCAGTTCAAAGACTGGTTCCTGGGTAACGAACAGCCTAAATACAAGAGAGCTACGGATACCCAGAAGTGCCTGAGAGTGAGCGGAAAACACAATGATCTCGAAGAGGTCGGCCACGATACCTATCACCACACAATGTTCGAAATGCTCGGAAACTGGAGTTTCGGAGATTATTTCAAGAAAGAGGCTATCTCCTGGGCGTGGGAGCTGCTGACCGAAGTGTTCAAGCTCGACAAAAACCGCCTTTACGCCACCGTTTTCGAGGGATCCGATTCCGACGGACTCGGACTTGACGAGGAGGCCCGCAACATCTGGAAGCAGTTCCTTCCTGAAGACCATATCATCCTGGGTAACAAACACGACAATTTCTGGGAGATGGGCGACACAGGCCCTTGCGGTCCTTGCAGCGAGATTCATATTGACCTAAGGAGCGACGCCGAGAGAGCTTCTATTTCCGGAGCCGAGATGGTTAACAAAGGACATCATCTTGTGATAGAGATATGGAACCTGGTGTTTATGCAGTACAACAGACTCGCCAACGGGTCGCTGGAGCTTCTCCCTGCTAAGCACGTAGATACCGGAATGGGATTCGAAAGACTCTGTATGGCTCTTCAGGGTAAGCAGAGCAACTACGATACGGACGTTTTCACAGGGCTGATCAACGCCATCGCCATTCTTTCCGGCGTAGCGTATGAGCCTGAAAAAGAGGTCGGTGTGGCAATGAGAGTTATAGCCGACCACATCCGCGCCATCAGCTTCTCAATAGCCGACGGACAGCTTCCTTCAAATGTGAAAGCCGGATATGTGATCAGAAGAATTCTGCGCCGAGCAGTCCGCTACGGATACACTTTCCTCGGCTTCAAAGAGCCTTTCCTGTGCAGGCTGGTGCCTTATCTGGTAGCTGAGATGGGAGACGCCTTCCCTGAAATCAGAGCTCAGCAGGGGCTCATCGTCAAGGTGATCAAAGAAGAGGAAGAGGCGTTCCTCCGCACCCTTGACAAAGGTATCAAGCTGATGGACAACATTATGGAGAAGTCTAAAGATACAAAGGTCATCAGCGGCACAGACGCTTTCATTCTCTACGACACCTTCGGATTCCCTATCGACCTGAGCGAGCTCATCGCCAAGGAGAATGGGTACACGATAGATCTGGATCAGTTCAACGTCGAGCTGGCTAAACAGAAAGAGCGCGCCCGCAACGCTACGGCTATCGAGGCCGGAGACTGGACCGTTCTGGAAGAGAGTCACAGCAATACTGAGTTCGTGGGATACGACACTCTGGTGACCGATGTCAAGATCATGAAGTACCGCACCGTGAAGGCGAAAAATAAAGAGCAGATACAGCTTGTTTTCGACAGGACTCCGTTCTACGGAGAGATGGGAGGCGAGGTCGGCGACACCGGCTGGATCAGTTGCGGAGACGAGAAGATCGCCATTGTCAACACTTTGAAAGAGAACGGATTGCCTATTCATTTAGTAGACCGGATGCCTTCCGATCCTTCAGCCCGCTTCACTGCCGAGGTTGACGCTCAGAAGCGCAGCTGCATACAGAGCAACCACTCTGCCACTCACCTGCTACACGCAGCCCTCAGACAGATTCTCGGCCCTCACGTAGAGCAGAAAGGATCTTATGTTTCGGCAGACTCTTTCAGATTCGACTTCTCTCACTTCGAGAAGGTGTCCGCTGAAAA
>JAGDBY010000006.1 GCA_017958765.1 Bacteroidales bacterium
ACCCGCCAGCTGGAGAAACTCACAATATCTCTGGCAAGTGACGCTGTCTACGCCCGCCCTGAATTCAAAGAGGTGCCTGCACGTTCTTACGCCCTCTCAGCAGACGGCGAGAGAATTATAGTGGAAGGCCGCGGCGATATTTATTCAGTTCCTGCATCTGAAGGCCCTGTTTACAACCTTACAAACAGCTCTTCATCACACGAGAAGGACCCTTCATTCTCTCCTGACGGAAAGACAATAGCTTACTTCAGCGACGCTACCGGAGAATATCAGCTTTACACTGCTCCGGCAACAGATATGAGAAAAGCTACCGTAAGAACCTCTTTCAAGACAGGTTACCCTTCAGGCATTTTCTGGTCACCGGATTCTAAGAAGCTCTATTTCTCAACCGAGAAGAACGATCTCTACTGCCTCACACTCGCTTCAGGCCAGCTTGAAAGAGTTCTTCACAATGAGATCGGCGGATACAGAGGTTTCGCTCTGAGCCCTGACGGAGCATGGCTGGCATACGGAGAAGAGGCCCCTAGCGGCATCAACATTATCTATCTGTACAATTTTGCAAACAAGACAGCAACTCCTGTTACAAGCAAATGGTACAACTCTTCAAGCCCTATGTTCTCACAGGACGGCAAATACCTGTTCTTCACATCCGCAGTAAAATTCGGACAGCAGAATTCAGCTATGGAATGGGATGCAGCCCTTAGAATGGACAGCTACTCTTTCATCCTTCCTCTTACAAAGGACACACCTAACCCTCTGACTCTTAAGTCAAATGAGATTGCAGCTCCGGCAGCTCCGGCTCCTGCGCCAGCTCAGACAAACAGCAGAAATGCAAATGCCAAGGCTGAGCCTGCAGCTCCTGCCAAAGGGACTACCGTAGTTGATTTCGACGGCATTCTGGACAGAGCTACCAAGCTCCCTATGAACGGCGCCGTAAGATTCGTTTACGCTCCTGAAGGAAAACTCTACTATACCGGCGGAGGCGCTCCTGCAGCCGGCGGTCAGACCGGAGCTACCGTTCAGGTTCTTGACCTTGCTACAATGAATTCTTCTCCGGCTTCTTTCAGAGGCAGCGTAGTCGCTATCAACACCAACACCGAAAGACTCCTCGTCAGAGACGGACGTGACCTTAGAGTAGTATCGCTCAGGGGCGGAAGATCTGACAAAGTGGTTCCTCTGAAGCTTACAATGACAATCGACCATCAGGCAGAATGGAAACAGATATTTGACGAGACCTGGCGTGTAACCCGCGACTACTTCTATGTACGCAATATGCACGGAAGAGACTGGCCGGCAATTCACGACAAATATGCAGAGCTGCTTCCTTACGTACAGCACCGTCAGGATCTCACTTACCTTATCGGTGAAATGATCGGCGAGCTGAATGTAGGTCACGCTTACGTTACATCTCCTACCGAGACTCCTGCAGCCCCTGTTGTTAAAGTCGGCCTTCTCGGCGCTAAATTCAGCAAAGCTGCCAACGGAACATTCCGCATCGAAAAGATCTTCAAAGGGGAGAACTTCAACGAAGCTACCCGCTCACCTCTCACAGAGCCTGGCGTAAACGCTAAAGTCGGAGAATACGTTACAGCTATCAACGGCGTTACTACAATCGGTCTGAGCGACATTTACGAGGCTTTGGTAGGCAAAGCTGAGGAAGTTATCTCCCTCACCCTTGCAGCTACCCCTGACGGCAAGAACGGCCGTACCGTATATGTTAAGACTATCGCCAACGAGACTGACCTGGCTTACTACAACTGGGTTCACGAGAATATAGACAAGGTTGACAAGATGTCAAACGGCCAGATCGGTTACATCCACGTTCCTGATATGGGAACTCCTGGTCTTGAGGCATTTACCAAACTCTATTTCACTCAGCTCGACAAGAAGGCCCTCATCGTGGACGACCGTATGAACGGCGGCGGAAACGTATCTCCTATGCTGATCAACCGTCTTATGAGAGTTCCTTACAGAATGAGCATGCAGTTCAACGGCCACGTAGAGACTGTTCCTGACGGAACTCACTACGGACCTAAGGTTGTATTGATCGACAAGTACTCTGCTTCCGACGGAGACCTGTTCCCATACAGCTTCCAGAAACTCGGTTTGGGTACCGTAATCGGTAAACGCTCTTGGGGCGGTATCGTTGGTATCAGCGGTACAAGACCTTACCTCGACGGACAGGATGTCAGAACCCCGTTCTTCACATCTTACTCTGTCGATACCGGAGAATGGATTGTTGAAGGCCACGGAGTAGATCCTGACATCGACGTGGACATCAACCCTATCGACGATTACTACGGAAAGGATGCTCAGCTGGAGAAAGCCGTAGAGGTTCTCCTCGAGCAAATGAAGGCTTATCCTCCTCTGCCTCCTATCCCTGCAGATCCTACTAACAAATAGCAGGTGTCTGCATACAAAAAAGGGTGGCCTCTCGGTCACCCTTTTTAATTATCACTGTCTCTTACATCAGCATACCTCCGTCAACCTGTATTACCTGACCGGTAACATACGATGACAGGTCTGATGCAGGGAATGTACATACATCGGCGATATCCTCCGGGAGACCTCCCCTGCGCAACGGAATCTTATTCTTCCATTCGTTGAGGGTCGCTTCAGGAAGCTGCGCGGTCATATCGGTGATGATAAAACCGGGAGCCACTGCATTTGCTCTGATGCCCCTTGAACCCACTTCCTGGGCGATACTCTTAGCCAAGGCTATCATACCCGCTTTTGATGCAGAATAGTTAGCCTGGCCGGCATTTCCGTGAACGCCCACTACCGAGCTCATATTGATAATTGAGCCGCTTCTCTGTTTCAGCATTACAGGAACGACTGCGTGAGCATAATTGAAAGCGCTCTTCAGGTTTACGTTAATAACGGCATCCCACTGAGCTTCGCTCATTCTCATAAGCAAGCCGTCCTTGGTAATGCCTGCATTGTTCACCAGAATGTCAATTCTGCCGAATTCAGCCACAACCTGATCCGCCACCGACATGGCATCTTCGTATGATGCAGCATTTGAAGCGATGGCAAGCACTTTTGCACCCAGCGCCTCTAGTTCGGCCTTGGTAGCGAGGGCCAGATCGTCTATTACCAAATCGGTAAAAGCTATGTCAGCCCCTTCTGAGGCGAATTTGAGCGCCACAGCTTTTCCTATACCTTTTGCAGCTCCGGTAATCAGAGCAACTTTATTCTCCAGTAACATAATCCTATTGTTTTACTAATTCTGCTTTCAGGTCGTAACAGTCGGCCTCGGTTATTTTAGCAAGAACGAATTCTCCCGCCTTTACGTCGGAAGGTTTGCATTCTATCAGAATCTCGCCGTCAACCTCCGGAGCCTCATACTGAGAACGTCCGTGAGCATAGCCGTCTTCATAGAAATCGATGAGGACCTTCTCGATGTTTCCCAAACGTGACTTATTGAAATTCAGGGAGACCTCAGACTGAAGGTCCATCAGCTCATTGAAGCGCTCCTGTTTAACTCTCACGGAGATGGTATCCTTATAGAAACGGGCTCCGTAAGTACCTTCTTCCTCAGAATAGGTGAACGCTCCCAGCCTTTCAAAACGGGCTGACTTGACGAATGACAGCAATTCTTTAAACTCGGCAGCCCCCTCGAAAGGATGGCCCACCATCAATGTAGTACGCAGCGCAACACCGGGAACGGCTTTGCGAATCTTCTTAACCAGGTCCTTTGTCTGTTTATCGTCTATGTTACGCTTCATAGCGGAGAGAACCTTGCTTGAAGAGTGCTGCAAAGGGATATCGAGGTATTTGCAGATTTTCTCGTTTGTAGCGATTTCTTCCAGGACATCCTCCGGGAAATCCGCCGGATAAGAGTAAAGCAGTCTCACCCATTCTATCCCTTCCACTGCGGCAAGGGTATTGAGCAAAGGAGCCAACATTCTCTTCTTGTATATATCCAACCCGTAATAGGTTGTATCCTGCGCCACAACTATCAGCTCTTTAACCCCTTTTCTGGCAAGACCCTGAGCCTCTTTCAACAGCAGCTCCATCGGGACCGACCTGTAAGCGCCTCTGATACCCGGAATAGCACAGTATGCGCATTTTCTGTCACACCCCTCGGAAATCTTCAGATACGCATAATGTGACGGTGTAGTAAGGACTCTTTCCTGGGCGAATCTCTTATTGTAACGAGCGCCCAGCGCCTCCAACAGCTTTGCTGTGTCGGACACGCCGAAGAAAGCGTCCACTTCAGGAATCTCAGCAATTAATTCGTCGCGATAACGCTCGGAAAGACAGCCTAGCACATAAACATATTTCACAAGCTGTCTTCTTTTAAGCTCTACGGCGGTAAAAATTGCATCTATTGATTCCTCTTTTGCATCCTGTATGAAGCCACACGTATTGATAACGATGGCATCAACATCCGCACCCTCCAAAGGCGCAGTCTCGGGAATGACTGTCAGGCCGTTACCCTTCATCTGACGCAGAAGGTGCTCGGAATCAACCCTGTTCTTTGAACAGCCTAGAGTAATTAATTGTACTTTCACTTCTTTAAAAATTAGTTTGCTTTAATATGAGCAGACCTTGTGGCTTTCTTAGGAGCGGCAGATTTTGTCGTACTTGACTTAGCGCTTGTGGCTTTGGAAGCGGCCTTTGTGCCTGCAGCGGCTTTGGCTTTCGTAGTCTCTTTCTTTGCGGCCGGCTTCTTGGCAGCCTCTTTCGGCGCCTCTGTCTCCTGCTTCACATCCTCACTCTTCTCTTCCTCTTCTTCCACAAAATCTATTGTTGCAAATTCATTTAAAACGTTATACCAGTCGAGGACTTTCTTCATATGGGATACATAGAATTTGTCCTGGTCATAATCCGGAATAACCTCACCGAAGAATGCCTTGATGGCTTTGTCGTCGGTCTTAGAACTAGGTGCCTGGCCGGCGCCCAGTTTAGCTTTCATATCTAAAAACACCTGTTTGAGGGTCACTTCGCCGGAATTGGTATAGATAGAAACATCTTCCAAAGTAGTAATTCTGGCATTTGATCCAAACTGTGTTCTGTGTTTCGTTACAAGTGATTCTACAATCACACCGTTTTTAGCCTGCGCCAAATAGAGCCACAAGCCAGGTTGCCCTGAAACGGAAAGCACCTTTTTAAGATCTGTTTTTTCCATTATCTGTTATTTTATCAATTATTTTCAATATTTGGGGCAGAACCGGATGCCGGTCATCAGTTGTGATAACCCAATCCGCCTTCGCCATTTTCTCCCCGTCAGGGAGCTGGTTGGACATTCTCTGTCTCACCTGGGACTCGCTGATGCCGTCCCTTTCCACAACTCTCTGCACTCTCACATTCTCCGGCGCTGTCATTAATATAACATAATCGGATAAAGAATGCAAATTTTTTTTCTCAAAATATAATGCCGTTTCGAAAATCACCAGCGCAGAATCCTGTCTCGCTTTCCAGTTTTCGAAATCCTTTATAACCGCAGGATGCACCAACTGCTCGATCCGTTGCAAATAATCTCTATTATTGAATATTTTCCCGGCCAATGCTGCTTTATCCAGCTTTCCGTCCTTCAATATATCTTTTCCTACGACATTTACAATATCTGCAAGGAGAACTGCATCTTCATCGTAGAGCTGCTTGGCACGTTCATCACAGTTGTACACCGGATAGCCGAGTGATTCAAACGCGGTGGTGACGGCGGTTTTGCCGCTGCCGATTCCTCCGGTACAGACTATGACTTTAGGATTCATCTAATTAGTAGTGATACACTCAACAACCTGAGGCTCAATCCTATACGACAGAAGAGTACCATTATACTCCTGCAGTACAGGCACTACGAATCCCAGACGTGAAGAGATATAATCCTGATAATCGACGGCGAATGTCGGGACGCTGTTCTTCTCGGCCTCACGCCTCAGGAACGGAACTCTGTAATAAACCTTGATCTGAGAAGGGACAACCGTGAGCGATACCCCACGAGGCAGATTTATCACCTCCAGGGTGACCGTGGCTTCATTCTCTACGAATCTGCTCACTTCGATAGAATAGGAAGCGAACTCTTCCGCTATTCTGAAACCTTTGACAGGTTCTATCTGAACCACTCCGTGGATGGATTTGTTAACTCCGCTGTGAGATATCAGCTTGGTATTGACCGAAGTAAGCGATTCCAGATCTTCAGTGGCGCCGTATACAGTAACAGATTCGGGAGTAATTCTCATTTCTCCCACCTGCATATACTGGCTGTCAAAAGATATATCATACTGAGCAACCAGCGGAACCTTTTTGTAAGACTGGGACGGGAATACGAATGTGAGCCGTTCCGTTACCACGGACTCCAGTTCATACACCTTTCCCAGCTCTTTGAGAAGAGGCTGAAACAGGTCGGTTTTAGTGATGAAATATTCATCCTCTCCCTCCGCCTTTTCGAACAGGGAGGCATCCAGGGAGAGAGAAAGCTTCTCCGCCGAACGGTCCAATTTGTTTTTGAGAATAGAGAATCCGGGGCCCTTTCCCCTCACTATCAGCACCTCTTTGGAAGTGGCGGAGGGAGCATGTCCCTCAATATTGGTAGTTGCCGTCACTTCATACTCGAAGAATGCCGAATAAGAGACAGAGAGGGTATAAAGGAACCATATCAAAAAAGCAATAAGCAGGGAGAGGAGTACCAGACTCCAGTCCTGACCTATGCTTTTGATTGTTTCGGATTTCTCTGACATCTATACTACTGATTTGCTGTATCTGAAAAATCGTTTACTACAGATGCTTTGTCAACGCGAATTTTAACGTCATTGTCAACCTGAAGAATAAGGGTTTTCTCTTTAACCTCGACTACAGTGCCGTAGATGCCGCCGATAGTAACCACTTTGTCTCCTTTTTTAAGGCCTGCTCTGAACTTGTCGATCTCTTTCTGTTTCTTTTGCTGAGGGCGGATCATAAAGAGCCACATTACAACAAAAATCAAAACGAGCATCAGCATGAAAGACCAGCTTCCGCCTTGTCCCTGCGCTGCACTTGCACCTGCAGCCTGAAGAATAACATATAAATTCATATTCTAAGTATTTAAAAATTAATTCTTTGTCTCACCGTCCTGCAATCCGCGGCCTGTCTTGACAATCTCTCCGCTGCTGACCTTCTGCTGGATCAGTTTGTCGAGAAGTCCGTTTACGAATATGCGGCTGTTCGGTGTGCTGTAATATTTGGATATTTCCACGTATTCGTTGATAGTAACCTTGAGAGGTATCTCGGGAAAAGTCACCGCCTCCGCCAGACCCAGAACTATCAGATCCGCATCGGTCAGTACCAGACGGTCTGAATCCCAGTTGGCAAGATTCTCGGTGATGAGCTTCATATAGTCATCGTAGTTGAGAATAGCAGCGCGGAGAAGCCTCTCTGCGTAATCCCTGTCATCTTCATTTATGAAGAGGTCCGGATAATTGAATCTCTTTTTCTTTGAGATACTGTCTATGTCCCAGATAATCAGATTGAGCACGTAAGCCAGATCGTCGGTCCAGTAGATGGATCTCTCTTCGAGAATTTTCTCGAGCATCTCATTGTCCTCGAACTCTTCCTCGAAGATTCTCTTGAACAGCTTACAGTCCTGGGCGAAAGAGGATTCCTCGGAATCCATATACTCTCTGTAGTAATCTGAAGAGCTTATGGAGCTGTAGAGCCTTTTCAGGAAAACGTCGTACTCAGCCCAGCCAAGGTCCTGCTTTTCGCAAATTTTACGGAATTCTGCCTGTTCGCCGAGGAACTTGACAAAACCGTTGTTTACAAACTTGTAGTTAGGATTGGCCTCCTGCTGAGTCGGATGGAACTTGTTCTTGAGCGTCTCTATTCTGTCCTCCGCGATTCTGATGATGAAGGAGCAGATGTTGAACATGAAATAATAGAGCTTTCTGCACTCTTCAAAAGAGGTGTAGAGTTCTTTCTGAGCGATGTCCAAACTCCCTGCACCGGATAACTCATACGAAAAAAGAACTTTGAAGGTTTTAATACGTATTAACCTGCGACTCAGCATAATATTTTTGTTAAATATTATACAAAGATACATTATAAGTGGAAAAAAATTTTATCTTTGTCGAAGAAAATCTAAAAAACCAATTATGTTTTACGAAGACTACGATAATCCAGTACTTCAAGACCGTAACGGAGACGATGTTTATTCTAAGCCAGTGAGGGCCGGTAAGAGGACTTACTTCTTCGATGTTAAATCCACCAAAGGCCAGGATTACTACCTCACTATCACTGAGAGCAAACGCAGAATAGAGAAAGACGGCCGTTACGTGTATCACAAGCACAAGATCTTCCTGTACCAAGAGGATTTTGAGAAA
The DNA here is from genome assembly GCA_017958765.1 of Bacteroidales bacterium. Lineage (GTDB taxonomy): Bacteria > Bacteroidota > Bacteroidia > Bacteroidales > UBA932 > Equibacterium. Next base: position 8,304 of record JAGDBY010000006.1, read on the forward strand.
TTCAATGAGGGGTTGCAGGA
>JAGDBY010000040.1 GCA_017958765.1 Bacteroidales bacterium
AGCCTCTCTACCCTCCTATCCACCTGATAGGAGAAGACATTGAGATAGTGATGACTCACGGCACCCAATATTCTGAGAACATCTACTCTTTCGTAAACGGTCAGAATACAATTCTTGGCGGAACGCACCTGCAGGCATACAGAGATGCCATCGCCAGAACTCTCAAAGAGTACTACAAGAAGGATTTCTCCCCTGCAGACGCCAGACAGTCCATCATCGGAGCCATCAGCATCAAAGTTCAGGAGCCTGAATTCGAGGCTCAGACCAAGGTGCAGCTCGGCAGCAAGACTATGTATCAAGGCGGTCCTACCATCCAGAAATATGTGGGTGATTTCATCGGACTGGAGCTCGACAATTACCTTCACAAACATCCGGACGTAGCCGAAATCCTCCTCAAGAAGATTCTGGAGTCCGAGAAGGAGAGAAAGGCCATCCAGGGCATCAGGAAAGAGACAAAGGACAGGCTCAAGAAAGCCTCCCTGAACAATAAGAAACTCAGCGACTGCCGCATTCACTATAACGACAACAACCCTTTGGCAGAATACACAATGCTGTTCCTCACCGAGGGTGACTCCGCTTCCGGCTCTATCAAGAAGATCAGAAATACCGATACTCAGGCAGTGTTCAGCCTGAAAGGAAAGCCTCTTAACAGCCACAAGGCCACCAAGCAGGATGTTTACAAGAATGCCGAGCTGTCCCTTATGCAGGCAGCCCTGAACATTGACGAGGACATCAGCAATCTCCGCTACAACTACGTGGTAATCGCTACAGATGCCGACGTGGACGGTATGCACATCAGACTGTTGCTGCTCACATTCTTCCTTAAATTCTACCCGGATCTTGTCAGGACCGGCCACCTGTATATCCTTCAGACACCTCTGTTCAGGGTACAGGACAAGAATCACAATATCTACTGCTACAGCAGCGCCGAAAGAGAGGCTGCAGTCAAGAAGCTCGGCAGCAAAGCCAATGTCACCAGATTCAAAGGCCTCGGGGAGATCTCTCCGGATGAGTTCAAGGGATTTATCGGAGACGACATCAAGCTCGAGAAAGTGCGCCTGACTCCTGAGGACAATGTGGCAGACCTTATAGAATTCTATATGGGTGAGAATGACGCCCTCCGTCTGGAGTTCATCAGGGACAATCTCCGCTGCGACATAGACAATACAGAAGAGTCTCAATAATGAAACAGAAAACAGCAAAGTTTATTCTGGAGAAGGTACTGGGATGGACCGGAATTCAGAACAAGCCTAAAGAGCCTAAATGCATCATAATGGGAGTTCCCCACACCAGTATTTGGGATTTCGTGGTCTCATATATGTACTACCGCTCCCTCGGCGGCTATCCTAGAATTCTGATTAAAGAGAAGTTTTTCTTCTGGCCTCTCGGATCTTTGCTGAAAAGTCTGGGAGCCATTCCTCTGAAAAATGAGAGAGGCGCCTCGGCCGTTATGGCGATGATACACGCTTTCGAACAGTACGATGAGATTCAGTTCTGTTTCGCCCCCGAAGGAACCCGCGCAGCGGCTAAACGGTGGAAACTGGGATTCCACAAAGTGGCTAAGGCCGCCAACGTTCCCGTCTATCTGGGATACTTCGATTACAAGAACAAAGTCATCAGCTGCGGAGACCGCTTCGAGCTTACCGACGATGCCTTTGCAGATATGATCAGAATGCAGCGTGAGTACAAAAAACTCCCTGCCAACGGCTATCATCCTGAGCGTTTCGCATTTATGGATGAAGTCGAAAATGAGAATTAAAATCATTTTTTCATAAACGGAAATATTGAAGACCAAAGCCTCGGGGAGCCATTCTCCGAGGTTTTTTATTCTATACTTTCGCAGAAAAAAAGGAGGAAAAATGAAAAGATTTGTAGCGATGGGATTTTCCTTAGCAATTGCACTTACTTCGTGCAACCTGATGACAGATTATGAACTTGAGCAATCGGGAAAGGCCGATTGTGTAATCACTCTGAGCCTGGCTGAGCCGGTAAAGTCAATCACCAAGGCGGCAGCGCAGGACACTAACAATTATTATCTTTCAATTACAAATGTTTCAGGGGAGAGCGTCTACAGCGGTTCCTACGGCGCAAGGCCTAAGGAGATAAGGGTTGTGGCCGGGACCTATGAGATTGAGGTCCTCTCTGACAGAGAGACAGCGCCCGCTTTCAGTCATCCACGTTACGGTGATAGGCAGACCGTTGTGGTGTCTCACGGAGAAAACACGGCCGTAGCCCTTGTCTGCAAGCAGATTAACTGCGGCGTGAAGCTCTCTTTCCTGGAGAAGTTTATAGCAAAATATCCGGGCGGAACGGTAAGAATGGCCGGCATCGACGGCTCTCTGGACTACGGGTACAATGAGACAAGGTATGCATTCTTCGCTCCGGGCAATATCAGTTACAGCCTGTTGACCGCTGACGAATCACTCCCGCTGATGAACAGAGTTCTGGAAGAAGGTGTCCAGCTGAGAATCAATCTGGAGGC
>JAGDBY010000041.1 GCA_017958765.1 Bacteroidales bacterium
AGAGCATATTCTTGCTCTGGCGTTTGTGAAGTAGAATACGGCGGTATTCTCATCATTCTCATTGTACATACCGCGAAGGCTAGGGTAAGCGTCGAGCATAGCTTTCTTAGCCTCGACTCTTTCATCGTCCACCAGAGTTCCGCTGAGGCGGATCCAATTAGTGCCGTTGAATGCGCAGAGCTCCACTTTGCCGTTGGCTGCGATTTGTTTGGCAACGTCTTTTGAATGACCTGTCTGGATATAGAGTTTCCCTTCGAAAATGTTGATTGTACCGAAAGGACGGACGCGAGCCTGATCTACATCGACAGTAGCAATGTAGTATGTGCCGCAAGCTTTGAGAAATTGATAAACCTGTTCCATACCGTCTGGATTTGTTGTTTGATACTCGGAGTGAATGACAGCCTGAGGCTGAGCGGGAGCGCAGCTTACAATCAGCGCTGTCAGCATAGCGAGTGCAAGAATCTTTTTCATAGTTTCAATATTTTACCAAGAATAATAATTGTCTTCTTTACAGAACTCGATGGCTCTGTTGATATAATGTATGAACGGGGCCGCCGTCTTGAATATAGATATCACCTCTTCCAACATTCCCGCTGAGGTAATAAAATCTGTGTCAGGAGTGTATGAGATGAGATAATTCTTCAGCCTGAAATAGTCCGCGTCGGGCGAGTCGGCCGGGAAGCCGGCAGGAACCTTCTTCAGAGAGAGGGATGTGTCAAGGATGAATCTCCTGTCGAGACCTGCCAGAATCTTCCTGAAATCGCCGTCTCCGTTGAGAATATCTTCGCGGATGGTTCTAACTACCTTCGGCTCGGCGCGGTAATCCCCTACGGCCAGCATATGCCCCTCTTCCCAGCCTCCTTCGTGGGCAGCGCTTATCTGAAGGTAATAACCTCCGAAGCCCGATTTCTTCCCGCCTGGGCAGACATAGACTCCCATATGGTTCTTATACGGGGATTTGTCTTTGGAGAATCTGGTGTCGCGGTAGATTCTGTATGTAATGTCCTGCAGTCTCAGGTCGCCGACCGTGTCGTCGAAAGACCTTATCCCTTTGAGAAACTCCATGGCAAATTCGTTGAAAATGTTCTGAGCTACAAGGTATTCCGCCTTGTGCGCATGAAACCATTCTCTGTTATTGTTATCGTGCAGTTTCTCTAAAAAGTTCAGTACCCTTTGCATAGAATTAAGATTTTAAATAGTGAGTACGGGTCTGAGAATCAAACTTCTCGATGGCGTACCTGAGCATTGTGCGGGGCATTGTCCCATACCGCTGATCGAGCCATCGGCAGAGCCTGTCCGGGTCCTTCTTGCCTGCTTCGCGGAGCAGCCAGCCGACAGCTTTCTGAAGAAGGTCGTGTAGGGGATCTGGTTTCTCAAGGAAAATGTCGGCGATAGCGTAAGTATCGTCAAGTTCTCCGTTACGGATGAAAGCCATAGTGCTCACCATCCCGATCCTCTGTTCCCAGATCGTGGAGCCTCTCTCCGCCAGCTCGTACAGAAGCTTTCTGTCTTTATCCAAAAGCCAGTTTCCGAGAAGCTCGTAACAGCTCAGATCTACCAGGTCCCAGTTGTTAACCGCCGCTGTGCGAGATAGATAGAAGTCTATACACTTCTTCTTCAGGCTCTCATCCCTGCGCGCCGATTTGTAGATTTGAACCAGAGTGAGAAGGGCGGCCAAACGGACTTCGTGGTATTCTGAGGCGAGGCACTCCTCCAGATCGGGGAACGATACCTCCTTCCAATTCTCTTTCACCACCTGCCGGGTCACAGGCACTTTGATACCTAGAAAAACGTCCCCTTCTCCGTACTGTCCTTTGCCCGTTTTAAAGAACCTGGACAGTCCGGCGGCCTGGACGTCATCACGCCTGAGCAGCAGTTCGTTCAATAATACATTCATCACGAAAAAACAGGATATCGGCTGATGCGGTATCCTGTTTGAGTGTTATAAAGATTGTCTATTTTACAATGTCAATCTTCGGAACGCTGAGCTGTCCGCGAGCGTTGAGGTCTCTCTCGCTTCTGTAAACTTCATCGATTGAGAGATACTCAGCCTGAACCAGTGAGATAGGGTTTCTGTCGGTCATGCGGAAGTCAGGCTCCATAAGCATAGCCAGCACGATGCCGCTTCCCTGATTCATAGGGAATACGTATGCGCCGCTTGAGAACAGGTAAGTCTGCTCAGGGCAGAGATTTGCCTCCTGTCCGTTGCCTACGTATTTTCTCAGAGGAAGTGCCTGGCCAGGAGCAAGCTCGTAGCAGGTAATTCCGTTGTAGTAAGCAACTTCGAGAATCTTGGCGATGTTAGGAAGATTCTTAGGAATCACATATGCTGTAGGACGGTTGCGGGTGATCAGAGGAACCTCGTAGTATCTCAGAGAGAAAGTGGTGTCCTTAGATACCTGGCCTGTGATATAGTTGAACTGAGAGCGAGGATAAGTGTAGCTCTCTTCATTCTGTCCGTGTTTGAGAATGATAGGGTTCTCGTCGTTGTATATCTCACCGTCAGCTGCGGTTGAAGCTCTGTCGGCCTCGCAGATTCTCTTCAGTCTGTCGGCATTCTCAATAGCGAAGTCAATCATATATTTTGCAACGATGAACTGGGTGAATACCCTGCGTGCAAAAGTGGATTTCTTCTCGCAGCCTGCGTTAGGAGTCTCTACGAGGAAGTTTGTGCTGCCGCGGAGAGCGTAGTAGTGAGAAGCGTGAAGAGGTGACTGGTCTGAATAACCGCCCTGAGTGTATTCCCACAGACGGATTCCCTCTACGTCCAAAGCATATTTCTCAGCTCCGCGCATCATCTCGAGCATAAGGTCGTTGAGAGCCTTGGTGTTATTCTGGTTGCCTGATACAGTGATACCAGCATCGTCCAGATAGCCTTCAGTCTCGCGGAAGTTTCTGCCTACGCCGTATTCGTGCATATCGATTACAACTTCAGGAAGGAAGAGGTTGTAGACGAGGTGAGTTGCTTTCATCTCAGGATTCTTCACCAGAACGTTGTCTCTGTTCAGGTCGGGAGCTCCGGTAGTTCCTCTAGTCCAAGCTTCGATACCGTCACCGTTTACGCGAGGCATAACGATAACGTTGACCTTAGGAAGAACCTGTTTGCCGAGGTTGCTGTCGAGCTCTGAAATCATAGCCAAAGCACCCTCACCTGCAGAAGGCTCGTTACCGTGAATCAGCGCGTGAAGGAATACGGTCGGTTTGCCGTTGGCTCTTACTGCGGCAGCAGCCTGCTCCATAGACATTCCTGTAAGATTTGTGGTGCTGAATACTGCCAGCGGCATATTCTTGCCGAGGATGGTATGTCCCGGAACGTACAGATACATATTGTCTTTAGTGTCGTCAAGCTTGCCGAGGAAAGCTTCCATCTCAGCCTGAGAGGTGTAAGACTCACCCTCTTTCTTCAAAGTGAAGGCAGGAGTGAGAAGGGCGTTCTTGTATTTCTTTTGGAGAGCTACGGTAGAGAGAGCTGTGGCAGCGCACTCATCAGTATAGGCGCTTACCATACCGTTGTACTCATAGCCGTTTCCGAATTTTCTGCCAGGGTTGGCATCAATCTTTTTTTCCTGATTGCCTACGGTGAAATTCTTTCTCAGAGAGAAGTATCCTTCACCTGTAGAATTGAAGTGATAAATACCGGGATCGAGGTTGTAAACGTAGGTGGTGACAGCGCCCTTGGTAGTAGCGGAAGCTGGCTCAACCACTGCCTCGTCATTGGCGAAGCCTACAAAAACCTTGACGGTAACTGCAGAAGGAGCGGTTACTGTAGTTTTGACTGCTCCGAATGCTGAAACCTGCAGCAAGCAGACAGCAAGCAGAAGAATGATTTTTTTCATGGTCTAGTATTTTAGTTGATTTTGGTTGTTCTATCCCAAAGTTACCTAAAAAAATAAAATATGCCTAATTTTGCAGAAGAATGAACTGTTTCTTTGCAATATGAGGGATTTGTTTCTGGCTCTGATGTTTTACACAAGGATTCCTACCCCTGCTATTAAGGATTTCCAACCCGAGGATGCAAATAAAACTCTCAGGTGCTATTCTCTGGTGGGAGCGATAGTAGGCATTATCTACTGGGCGGCCTTTGCAGTGGGGGATCTGGTTTTCAATACCCCGATGGCGATTGTTCTCGCTTTCGGAGCGGGAGCTCTTGCGACAGGCTGTTTCCATGAGGACGGCTTTGCCGACATGGTCGACGGCTTCGGCGGAGGCACTGACAAGCAGAGAATACTCGACATTATGAAAGACAGCCGTATCGGCACTTACGGCACCATCGCTACAATCCTGATGTATGCGATGAAGTTCCTCGCCCTTCTTACAATTCTCACGTCAAGTGTAATCGACCGCTGGTGGCTCGCCGCCCTTATTTTTGTGTGTTATCATTCTTTGGCGAGAATGACAGCGGGGAGCATGGTCTTTTTCTCAAGATATAGCAGGGATGACGGCACCAGCAAAGTCAAGCCCGTAGAGAAGGCGTGGACCTGGAGAGAGATGCTGGGGCTCTATTCTTTCGGTATGATACCGTTCGTAATCTGTATTGCTCTGTGCCCTTGGTGCGCTCTGACTGTCGCCCCTTTGGTACTGCTGTTTACATTCTTCAAGCTTTTTTACGAGAAGAAAATAGACGGTTACACCGGTGACTGTCTAGGGGCGCTGGAGCAGATGTGCGAACTTGTGATTCTGCTCTCGTTTGTAGTTATCTTGAAATTCGCTTTTTAAATGAAAAGAATAATTCTGATAACCGGAGGAGAAAGATCGGGGAAGAGCAGCTATGCTGAGAGTCTGGCCCTGAGCCTATCCGACGCTCCGGTCTATGTGGCTACCGCAAGGATGTGGGATGATGAATTTGCAAGGAGGGTGGAGCGACACAGGCTCTCCCGCGGAGAGAAGTGGCAGACGCTGGAGGAGGAGAAAAATCTCTCCCGTCTGAATATTGCCGGAAGGGTGGCGGTGATAGACTGCGTGACCCTCTGGTGTACCAATTTCTTCTTCGACACCCAAAGCGACGTCGATTCCTCTCTCGAGAAGTTGAAAAAAGAATTCGACGCTTTCACAGCGCAGGAATCCACCTTCATTTTCGTCACCAATGAGATAGGGATGGGCGGAGTGTCGCCGGATCCTCTCCAGAGGAAATTCACCGACCTGCAAGGTTGGGTAAATCAATACATTGCATCCCGTGCGGATGAGGTCATTCTTATGGTTTCGGGAATCCCGGTTAAAGTAAAATGATGAAATTCAACATAGTTCCCCCTGACAGATCTTTTGAGGCTTCGCTGAAAGAGAAGATAGACAACCTGACCAAGCCGAAGGGCTCTCTGGGCAGATTGGAGGAGATTGCTTTGCAAATAGGGCTGATCCAGCATACCTTGACTCCGTCTTTGAACCATCCCGTGAATGTAGTCTTTGCTGCCGACCACGGTATCGTGGAGGAGGGGGTAAGCTTCTCCCCTAAAGAGGTGACAAGGCAGCAGGTGTTTAATTTTACACGCGGAGGCGGAGGAATCAATTTCCTATGCCGCCAGCACGGATTCGACCTCAAGATAGTGGACGCCGGAGTGGATTATGATTTCGGAGAATGTCCGGGCATTATCGATTATAAAATAAGGAGAGGCACCTCAAATTATCTATGTCAGCCGGCCATGACCGGTGAAGAGATGAATCTTTGCATCGAGAGGGGATCGCAGATTGTTGAAAAATGCAAGAGTGAAGGGTGCAATGTCATCAGTTTCGGGGAGCTCGGGATGGGGAATACCTCGTCATCCTCAATATGGATGCATTTTTTTACCGGAATCCCCCTTGCAGAATGCATCGGAGCGGGGAGCGGTCTGAGTGATGAAGGTATCCGTCACAAAAAAGAGATTCTCGCCAAGGCAGTTGAGATTTACCGAGGAGATGGCTCTCCGGAGAGTCTCATAGCCTGGTTCGGCGGTTTTGAAATGGTGATGGCAGTAGGAGCAATGCTCAAAGCGGCCGAGGAGAAAATGGTGATTCTTGTGGACGGGTTTATTATGACCGCCTGCGCTCTTGCGGCCAAGGAGCTCTGCCCGGCCGTTCAAGAGTATTTCATCTTCTGCCACTGTGGCGATGAGTCGGGCCATAAGAAGATGCTGGACAGCCTCGGCGCAAAGGCGATCCTCAATCTGGGGCTGAGGCTCGGGGAGGGAAGCGGGGCAGTCTGCGCATATCCTATCGTAGATTCTGCCGTGAGAATGATCAATGAGATGGAGAGCTTTAAAAGCGCATCCGTAACAAAATACTTTTAAAAGATGGAGATATATTTCATAAGGCATACTCAGGTCGATGTTCCCAAGGGTACTTGTTACGGCCATTCCGATGTGCCTCTAAAAGCATCTTTCCCCGAAGAAGCGGAAGTTGTAAAACAGAAGCTTGACGGACTTGTATTCGATGCAGTGTATTCAAGCCCGCTGTCCCGTGCCCGCAAACTTGCCGCCTATTGCGGATATCCCGATCCAATTATCGACGGCCGGTTGATAGAGATGAATTACGGAGAATGGGAAATGCAGAAATACTCCGAGATAACTGATCCCCGGCTGCAAGAGTGGTACAAAGATTGGCAGACATATAAAGTGCCCGGAGGAGAATCCTGTGAAGAGCTCTACCTGAGGGTGATGGATTTTATTGAAGAGCTCAGCAAGACTTCTTATAAGAGGGTGGCGGTGTTCTGCCACGGAGGAATACTGATAAGCGCAGCCCTTTCTCAGAATCTGATCCCAAGAGACTGGTCAGTTTTCACAGCTTTTGATTACGGAGCGGTTCTCCGTGTAGAAGTGTAACTATTTGAGCAATCCGCCCAAAAGAATGTAATACTCAGGCAGGCAACCGTCTTCTGCCCAGATAATCTTTTCTCCGAAATAAAGATCCAAAGCCCTTTCCACGTTTCCTCCGAGGGCTTCTATGGAGTATCTCATTCTTTCAGGGTGAAGGCAAGGTGTCCCTTTTTTTTTAGAGCAAACCCCGCAGATATCACAGCTTCCGGCAGAGAGGGCTATGCTGCCCGGAGTCTCAGCCTCTGTCTTAAGGAGAAATGCGGTCATCCTGTCCTTGACCGGCTTGAGCAGTTCTTTGCTGATGCGGTTTATTTCATCTTGAGAGTAACGATTGGAGCGCAACTCTTCAGGTACGGACACCTTATCTGCGTACAGAAGAATAGAGGTGTGGCTGTCCCAAATTTTTTTCACTTCAAAACCGTATGGGGGACAGGACCACCTTTTCCCGAAATTGGGGCACTGTTCGCACAGGGCAAAAAAGCGCGGAATGTCCAGACATTCCGGGATAAAACGCTCTAAAGACACTTCTGTAATCATTCTCTATACAATCAGGATTATTGCTAAGGTAATAATTATCATTAAAACTTCCGAGAGAATGTTTATTCGGATACTTATTCCCAAATCGTCAGAAGTTATCTTCCGTGGATTATCGCCGATGTAAGGTTTGTATACATTCTGCCCGAAATAGTCGTGGGGGCCTCCGAATCGGCAGTCAAGGATTCCGGCCAGTGCGGCCTCGGGATAGCCGGAGTTGGGACTGGCGTGCGCTCTTCCATATCTTGAGACGAACCTAAGAAGAGAGAGTCTGCCTGAAGAAAGAATCATCAGAAAGGCGGTAAGCCGGGCAGGTATAAAGTTCGCGACGTCATCAGCTCTGGCCGCGAATTTCCCGAAGAGGATGTATTTCTCGTTTCTGTACCCTATCATAGAGTCAAGGGTATTGATCATTTTGTAGGTGATCATTCCAGGAACTCCCAGAACAAAAAACCAGAATATGGGGGCAATGACGCCGTCGCTGAGGTTTTCTGAGAGGGTCTCGAGTGCGGCGGTTCGGATCTCCTGTGCTGAAAGATTCTGAGTGTCGCGGCCCACGATTCGGGCCACCTGCTTGCGGCCGTCTTCCAGAGATTTCTCCACGGCGAGAAAAACCTGTCGGACTTCGACTATAAGTGTCCTTGC
>JAGDBY010000042.1 GCA_017958765.1 Bacteroidales bacterium
CGCTCTCAGGAGCAAGCACCATAAAAGTGACTCCGTAGATAGTGTCGGCCCTGGTTGTAAAGATGGTGACATCGTACTGCCTACCCTCACACTCCACTTTGAAGACCAACTCCGCGCCCTGACTCTTTCCGATCCAGTTGCGCTGCATCTCTTTCAGAGAATCGGTCCAGTCCAGAGAATCCAGGTCGCTGAGAAGACGCTCGGCGTACGCGCTCACTCTGAGCTGCCATTGCTTCATCTTCTTCTGCTCAACAGGATAACCTCCTCTGACAGAAAGACCCTCTTTCACCTCGTCATTGGCCAGAACGGTCCCCAGCTTAGGGCACCAGTTCACAGAGGTCTCTCCTTGATAGGCGATTCTGTACTGCATCAGAATGTTCTGCTGAGCCTCCTCGCTCATACTGCGCCACTGCTCGGCGGTGAAATTCTCAACTTCGCCGCAGGCTGCATCCACTTTGCCGTTACCCTCTTTTTCGAAGATCTCGACAAGAGACGAGATAGGCTGAGCTTTGCCGCATTTATTGCAGTACCAGTGATTGAACATCTGAAGGAAAGCCCACTGGGTCCACTTATAATAGGACGGATCGCAGGTTCTCACTTCTCTGCTCCAGTCATAGCTGAAGCCTATTTTATCCATCTGGCTACGGTAGCGGGCTATATTATTCTTCGTAGTTATAGCCGGATGCTGTCCTGTCTGAATAGCATACTGCTCTGCAGGGAGGCCGAAAGCGTCATACCCCATCGGATGGAGGACGTTGAAACCTTTCAGTCTCTTGTACCTGCTGTAGATATCGCTTGCAATGTATCCCAGAGGGTGTCCGACGTGAAGTCCGGCACCGCTCGGATAAGGGAACATATCCAGAACGTAATATTTCGGTTTGGAAGGATCTGTTTTTACTTCAAAGACTTTTTTCTCAGCCCAATACTGCTGCCACTTCTTCTCTATTTCTACGAAATTGTATTCCATCGCTGTCTTTTATTGCGGTCACAAAGTTAGACAAAAAACATAAGCAACTATCTTTGTTTGAGCCTAAATTCTACCGGAAGTACTATCCTTGTGCGAACTTTTTTTCCGTCTATCTCGCCCGGGATCCATTTAGGGGAAACGCTTACAACCCTCAAGACTTCATCGTCCAGAGAATCGTAGAGGTGATTCTCGAGTTTCACATTGGTTACCGAGCCGTCTTTCTCAATTATGAAAGAAACCATTATCCTTCCCTGAATTCCTTCCCTAATAGCGTCCTGAGGATAATTCAAATATTTGTACACCCATGTATTGAGGTAGTGGCTTTCATCGGAATGGAAGAACTGAGGCCTTACGTCGCAGTCGGAAGCAGCATATACCTTCTCAGCTTCGGCCGCGGCAACTGACTTGGAAGGATACAGATTGTCCTTGATGGCCGCCGACTTGATGAATGCGGCTATGTAGATAGCCTCCGCGGCAAGATTCTCATAATTTACCAGACTCGGCGTATCCTTGGCCGTGTGATACTCTTTGCTCCTTCCTGTTGAGAAAAGCAGATTAGGAATACCGGCAGACTGGAACGGAAGGTAGTCCGAAGAGAAAAATGTGCCGTTGAAGAATGTCGGCTGAACGGTGTAAGACTCGTTATCCCTGACGTGATTCATTATCGACGTAATATCGTTGCGGGATATTGTAGTGTAAATCTGGAACGGATTGGAGAGGTCGCCCCTTCCCAGCATATCCAAGTCGATCATCATTTTGACTGAAGAAGAGTTGAGCGAAGGGTTGCTGGAGAGGAAATACCTGCTTCCGGCCATTTCACGCTCCCCTGCTCCGAAACCCACGAATATCACTGAACGGCGGAGGAAAATCGCATTCTGAGCCAGAATGTCGGCCACTTCGATCAGCGCTGCAACTCCGCTCGCATTGCCGTCCGCACCCGCGAAAGCTCTCGTATAAGACTTGCCGTCTATCACAACTGAATAGGTTCCGATGTTGTCCATATGGGCGCCGACCACTATGTACTCGTCTCTCAGCTCGGGATCATACCCCTCGATAATACCGATTACGTTTCTGGAAGTGATGGTATCCTTGCCGTTGGCTATCCGGAATTCATCTCCGGAACGCTTGCTGATCATCGTGATATCAGACCTTGAAAGCGCCGAATAGAGATACTCCGCAGTTTTGCGTTCTCCCTGAGAACCGGCAAGCCGTCCCTCCATAGCATCAGAACACAAATACTCAACATGCTGACGCAGTTGAGTATTTAGTTTTTGTGAAAAGCCCTGTATACAGAAGCAGAGCGATATGATAATGGTAATTGCTTTTTTCATACAGACAGACAAGTCATCAAAGATGATACCACACTATTTCTTGTAGAATGGCATTTTGACAACCTGAGCTTTCAGCAACTTACCTCTTACGCTTATATAAATCTCCGAATCAACTTTATTGTAAGGAACGTTGACGTAACCCATACCGATGGCCTTCTTGACTGTCGGGCCCATTGTTCCCGAAGTAACGTGACCTATCACTGCGCCTTCAGCGTCGCAGATGTCGTAGCCGTGGCGGGCGATACCCTTGTCAACCAGCTCGAAACCGACTAGTTTTCTCTTGATGCCGTCTTCCTTGAGCTTGAGCATATAGTCGCGGTCCACGAAATCTCCTTTGACGTCGTTGAACTTGGTAATCCAGCCCAGACCAGCCTCGAGAGGACTTGTAGTGTCATCGATATCGTTCCCATACAGGCAGAATCCCATCTCAAGACGGAGAGTGTCGCGGGCGCCGAGGCCGATAGGCTTGATGCCGAACTCCTCACCTGCTTCGAAGACTGCCTTCCAGAGCTTGTCACCGTCTTCGTTTGCCACATAAACTTCGCATCCGCCGCTTCCGGTATATCCGGTGGTGGAAAGAATAGCGTTAGGAATACCTGCTACGGTAAGTTTCTGGAAAGTGTAGTATTCCATAGACAATACATCCTTGTCGCAAATCTTCTGCATCACTTCCATAGCTTTAGGGCCCTGAATTGCCAGCTGGCAGATCTCGTCGGAAGCGTTGTAGAGCTCTTTGCCCGGGGTGAGGCCGAACTTAGGAGCGAGGCTGCAGAGGTGGTTCCAGTCCTTGTCGATGTTTGCGGCATTCACTGCGAGCAGGAATGTCTCGGCATCGATCATATATGCGATGAAATCATCCACAATACCGCCCTTTCCGTTAGGGAAGCAGTTGTACTGAGCTTTGCCCGGGAACAGGACGCTTATATCGTTGGTAGAAACATACTGCAGGAACTTTATGGCGTTAGGGCCTTTCACCCATATCTCGCCCATATGTGACACGTCGAAAACTCCGACTCCGTTACGTACGGTTGCGTGTTCAACATTGATACCTTCATATTCGATAGGCATATTGTAGCCTGCAAAAGGAGCCATCTTAGCCCCCAGGTCGATATGTTTCTGTGTAAAGACGGTGGTTTTAATCATGATCTGTTATTGTGTTATTCTTGTGTTTTCATAAACTGCTGCGTCCGTAGGGCAGAATGGCTGCAGAAGAAGATCGGTCCGCTTGGCGATCACCTCCTGATAACTGTCACTGCCGCAAGTCAGAACCAGGATTTTTCCTGAAGGACGGTGGACTTTGAGGGCATCGAAACCGCTGTCAACCAACTGGGAAGCCAGTTTTTCAGCATTTGACGGCTGTGAGAACATACCCAGAGCCACATAGTAAGGCTTGTCGAGCTGGGCTAGAGTAAGGTCCTCATTTACGGCGGCCTTAGGCTCTTCCTTGACAATCTGGACAGAATCGACTGCAGGCTCGGCGACAGCCGCTTCCTTTACTGCCGCCTGTTCGATGCGCAGGCGCTGGAGATCCTCAGAAGTAGGCATCCCGAAGAATGAACGGACGGTGTCGCACCCTGAAACAAGAGTGCAGCCCGCCAATAATATCAAAAAGAATTTCGATGCTTTCATCAGTGGCAAAGGTAATAAAAATGTACGCTAATTCCGGTCTTTTTCGAATGCGTCTATAATTTTGGTAACTAGAGGGTGACGGACTATATCCTCGCGTCCGAATTCTATAACGCTGATACCCCTGATACCCTTCACCAGGCTGACACCTTTCAGCAATCCAGAATCCTCTTTTTTAGGGAGGTCTATCTGAGTGGCGTCTCCGGTCACAATGAACTTGGCGTCATTTCCCATTCTGGTGAGGAACATCTTCAGCTGGCCGAACGACGTATTCTGGGCTTCATCCAGAATCACGAATGCCCTGTCAAGGGTACGTCCCCTCATATATGCC
>JAGDBY010000043.1 GCA_017958765.1 Bacteroidales bacterium
AATGCGAATAATGCCAATAATAATACGAGTTCTACTAATTCTGGCCGCTCTCGTGGCGTGAATCACGACCTGAATCTACGCTGTGACATCTCTTTCCGTAAGCAGGCTGCCATCACGCGTGATATTGTCACCCGTACGTCTGCTGCTTCTTCCGGCAATTCCGCCCTGAAGATATCCGTTATGGCCGACTATACGCTGAGTCGCCTGCTGACTCTCTCAGCCTACTACGATCGCCAGACCAACACACCGCTCCTCTCATCTTCCAGTTATCCTACCACCACCCAGGACTTCGGCCTCTCCGTCAAGTTCTCCCTGACGAGATAAGTAATCATTTCATCGTTTGAATCGACTCAGGTTTTTGAGGGGGCTTTGGCGATGGTTTCTCCTTCCTCTCATAATTATTGACAATTCTATGGGCATGCGGTGTATAGGATACAAAAAAAGGTGGAAGCCGTTAGGCCTCCACCTTTGAGTATGATTAAGTAATTGGAATTACTTGTTGATGCGCTTCTGACCGTTCTCGATCACGATGCCCTTGTAGTTCTTGTCAACCTGCTGGCCAGCGAGGTTGTAGATAGCCTTCTCAGCCTTCTGAGTCTTCACACTCTTCACGCCAGTAGCCCATTTACTCTCAACTTCAGCAGCCCATTCCTCATCGTCACTTGTTGCATAGCCGTCGTCGCTATCGTCGAAGAACAACTGCATGTTGTCGAAGTAGAACTTGGTCTGCAGAGTCAAGTCCTCATTCAGGTTGAATGCGACAGACTGGAAGCCACCATTATCAGCCTTAGCCTGATCTGCGCTGAGGGTAACCTCTTTTTCCTTGTACTGCCACTCAGTTGTGAAGCTAAGATTGCCAATACCAATGTCGTAGTGGTTGTAAGTACCAGGAGCGGCGTGAGCCTGTGTAGAAACTGTAGCCTCTGCATCTGCTCTGTATTCGAATGCGAACTTCACTCTGTTGCCGGCCTCGAGAGCACGAGGAGCAACCATCCAGAACTGGCTGTCCCATGCGTTAGCGGCATCGGGCTTACTCTCTACATAGAATGCACCGTCAGCAATACCAGAACCCAGACCTGTGCCGTTAGCAGTCATGCTATGAACATCAAGTGCACCATCAGTAACAGTTGCGGGATATACGCAAGCCTCATAGTCGTTCTCACACTTACCGTTGGCGAGGACGTTAATCCACTCAGGATCAGAGAGAATGACGATCTTAGCCTTTACAACGAAGTTAGCGAAATAGTACTCAACAGGGTGATCCTTTGTCAGGTTGAATGCGATAGAAAGCATACCTGGCTCTCCTGCCATAGAACCTGATACTTCGAAATCTCCTTCAAAGGTTTTCCACTCAGTATCCCAAGCGGGAGCACTGTTGAATACCTGATAGTGGTGATAGTTACCCGGGGTGTCATGAGCCTGGATGTCGGTAGAAAGACCTGTCTCACTGGCTTTGTAGTCGAAGCTTACAGAAACCTGTGTAGGTGCGAAGAGAGGCTCGTCAAATACAATCCAGAACTGGGTGTCCCAAGGCTGATCTTCCTGTGCAGGAGAATAGACCTTGATGCAGTTAGCACCGTCGGGACCCTCACCTTCCAGAATGGCACTCTGAGCACCATCCATAGCAGCAATTTCATCGGCGGGAGCAGGATTGTTCTCATTGATTCCGCGCTCTTTGATGTAGAAACTAGAGAAATCACCGTCCAAATCCAGTTCACCGTTCTGGATGATGCTCACTCTCGATTGTGCAGACATGCCTGTAGCAAACAGTACTGCAGCGACTAAAGTAAATAATTTCTTCATAATGTTTTGTTTAAAAAATGAATAAAAAATGTTAGTTAATAACGTTAATGATTAAATTCTGGGGGCAAAGATAGTGGTTTTTTGTCAAACTACCAAATATTTTCCTAACAAATTTTTTATTATTTGTAACATTTATCGTTTTTGGGTCAAAAAAGGAGGATATTTGATAGTAGGTATTAAGGAAAAAAATTGCTACCATTAAATCTCGCAATTGCTAAAATTAATGGTAGCAATAATTTCCTTTATTCTTCCGTAGCGGGCTCAGCAGCCTTGAAACTGTCGAGATCCTCTACTTTGAACATATCGATGTAGGCAGCCTTACCGGCAATGTCCTCAGTAGCCATACGGACATAGACGTTGGCGCTCTTCTCGAAAAGTTCAGGCGCCTTGGTGGCGTCGCGGATAATCAGGATAGACATCACGAGTTCTGCCGTCATATCGTAAAGACGACGGGCCAGGAAGTCCTGAGCGTCCTGATTCTCGAGGGCCTTCACCTTAGCGAGGGCATCCTCATAGATCTGAACGAGAGAGGCAACGCGCGCTGCCATCGGCTTCAGGCTGTCGCTGACTTCCAGATTCTCCAGCATCTCCTTGATATTGTTCAGCATCGTGCCATTAGTAATGTAGCGGATAGCGGCTACAACCTGCAGCTGAGTGGTACCCTCATAAATCGAGAAGATACGTGCGTCGCGGAACAGGCGCTGGCTCTTGTACTCCATGATGAAGCCTGAACCACCGTGGATGCTGAT
>JAGDBY010000044.1 GCA_017958765.1 Bacteroidales bacterium
TATCGACGGGCTGTTGATCAGAGCTCTCGCCAGTGCCACCCTCTGTCTCTGACCGCCCGACAGCTCGCTTGGCCTGTGATGAAGCCTGTCTCCAAGGCCCACGGCGCACAGCATCCTTCGGGCCGCCTCCTCTCTTCGCCTCTTCGGAACGCCGCTGTAAACAAGCGGCAGCTCCACATTCTCCTGCGCGTCATACCTCGGCAGCAGGTTGAAGGACTGGAACACAAAACCTATCTCGGCATTGCGAATCTCAGCCAGCTCATCGTCGTCCGTCTGAGAGATCTCACGCCCCTTCAAATAATAGCGACCGGCCGTGGGAACATCCATACATCCTAAAATATTCATCAAGGTAGATTTCCCGGAACCGGAAGGCCCCATTATCGCCACAAACTCATTCTCCGATATGGTAAGACTGACTTTGTCAAGTGCCCGTACTGTCTGATTACCAACGCAGTAGCACTTCTCTATCTCCTGCAGATTTATTATCTCTCCCATAACTGCCTCACATCACTTAAATCCGTTACCGCTGAATGCTAAATTAACTAATTGTTCCCTGATTTCAAATATTATTTGTAATATTGTTAATGATTTAATCTGAACCTGATGGCATACAAGAAAATAGAAATTTTTGACGAGGCCAAAACGGCAGAGTTGATGGCCCATTACAAAGAGATTTTACGTCTCATCGGAGAAGATCCTCAGCGCGAAGGGTTGCTGAAAACACCTGAGAGAGTGGCCAAATCGATGCAATTCCTCACCAAGGGATACGAAGAGGACGGCGCCGCCATTCTCCGTTCCGCAATGTTCAAAGAGGATTATCAGCAGATGGTGGTACAAAAAGACATAGAGCTCTATTCTATGTGCGAACACCATATGCTCCCATTCTACGGGAAGGCCCATATAGCCTATATCCCCAACGGGTACATTACCGGACTGAGCAAGCTTTCACGCGTGGTAGAGACTTTCGCCCGCAGGCTTCAGGTACAGGAGAGGCTCACGGTTCAAATCAGAGACTGCATCCAAGATACACTCAATCCGCTTGGAGTTGCCGTCGTGATAGAGGCCGCCCATATGTGTATGCAGATCAGGGGCGTGGAGAAGCAGCACTCCATCACCACAACCTCGGCATTTACAGGTATTTTCCTGAAATCCGATAAAACAAGAAATGAATTTTTGAAACTAATCTCGAGGGATATATAATGAAAATCATAATTGCCGGTGCCGGACAGGTCGGTACATACCTTGCTAAAATGTTAGGCGGAAAAGAGCACAACATCTCCGTTATTGACCAGGACGAATCCCGTCTTGCCAACCTCAACGAGACTGCCGATGTCACCGCCGTCCACGGAGATCCCACATCTATCACCGTTCTCAAAGAGGTCGGAATAGATACGGCTGACCTTTTCGTGTCCGTATATCCGGAGAATGACCAGTTCAACATCGTGGCTTCTATGATAGCCAAGCAGCTGGGAGCCAAGAAAGTTACCGCCCGCGTTGATAATGCAGAGTACCTCACTCACGAGAACAAACTCCTGTTTACCAATATGGGAATCGACCTGCTGTTTTACCCGGAGAAGGTGGCGGCCAGCGAGATCTGCGACCTGCTCAAGCAGACCATTATGTCAGAATACGTAGACTTCGCCCACGGCAAGCTGCAACTGGCAGTTTACAGACTGGAGAAAGGCTCCGAGCTTATCGATAAAACCCAGGAATATTTCACCTACCCTAAGGACGACCTCCCTTTCAAGATAATTGCAATGTCAAGAGCCGGGAAGACAATTATCCCTACGATGGAGACCAAATTCAGGCTCTATGACACTCTGTTTGTAATCGCCAAGAAAGAATATGTAGAAGAGGCTATGAAATACTCCGGCAAAGAGGATTTCTCAGTGAAGAAGATTATTATTCTCGGCGGCGGAAAGGTCGGTGAGATGGTGGCACGCAAGATGGAGAACAGCGCCGATTCTGTAAAACTTATCGAGCAGAACCGCGAAAGGTGCGAGGAGCTGTCTCAGCGCCTCGAGAAGACCCTTGTCATAAACGGCGACGGCAGAAATTCAGACCTGCTCTATGAAGAGGATATCAGAAGCTGCGACGCCTTCGTAGCCGTAACATCCAGCACGGAGACCAACATTCTCGCCTGCATGGTAGCAAAGCGTCACGGTGTTCCTAAGACAATCGCAGAAGTAGAGAATCTGGAGTATATCAAGCTCGCAGAGGGAATGGGAGTCGACGCAACCATCAACAAGAAGCTGATCACAGCGGGGCGTATGTTCCGATTCACTCTCAGCAACAAAGTCCGCACTATCAAGTGTCTCAACGGTTCGGACGCCGAAGTGCTGGAGTACATCGTAACCCCTGACAGTCTGATCACCAAAGCGCCTCTGGGTGAGATACGTTTCCCTGAAGATGCTATTATAGGCGGCGTGATCAGAGGCAACGAGTCATTCATTGCCATCGATTCTACGCAAATAATGGCCTACGACAGAGTGGCCGTTTTCGCCCTGCCTGAGTCGCTGAAGGCAATCGACAGATTCTTTGTATAGATCTGCTTCCTCAGGACCGAGGCGGTGAAGCCGAAGTCATTTCTGATGTACCTGTTCACTGTTTTCAGAGAATTGAACCCGCTCTGCTCGGCCAGTTCAATGAGAATCGTTTTCCTGTTCGACGGATCACAGAGCAGCCTGTAGAAGTACTCTTTCCTGTAGGTGTTGACATAGTCGTTGAAATTGACCCCGCTCTTGCTCAGGGAAAAAGAGAGATAGGTTCTGTTGGTACCTATCTCTCCACATAACTGTCTGATGGTAAGATCTCTGTCGAGGAACAGCATCTTGCTCTTCATCAAAGCGTCCGCTTTTGCCATAATCCCTTCAACATCGATTCCACCCTTCTTCCGGGATGAGAGACGGAGCCGTCTGATCAGGTTGCTAAGCATTCTTCTCAACTTTGTCGTAATGCCTGCACCACTCAGCCGGAGTCTTCCCCGTATAACGGGAGAACGCGGTGTTAAAAGTGCTCATTGAACGGAACCCTACCCTCTGATGTAACTCCTGCATCGTCATACTCTTGGACTTGTCGTTGGCGTAAATATCCACCGCGTCTCTGATTCTGAACCAATGCACCAACTGGCTGAAGTTCTTTCCGAACTTAATGTTGATCGCCCTTGAAAGATACGTCTTGTTGGTAAAGAGGTGCTCTGCTACGTCGACAATCCTCAAATCGGGATTGAGGTACGGCTTCTCCCTTTCAAAATAATCTATAAAGCGAAGAGCGATTGAGTTCATCTCTTCGGAGACGGACTCTTCTCTAAGTTCGAGGTGGGCCGCTGGAACCATATCTTGATAGATATAAGGCTTCACCTCCGTCTTCTTCTCAGAAGACTGTTCTTTTACCATTTTGGAAAGGGTATGAACAATGTAGACTGCAATTAGAAGCAGAAGTAATGCTACTGCGCCTAAGATGGTATAATTAATAATTTGCATCTGCGTTATTTTTGGGACAAAAATAAAACATCTGGATATCAGTTAACAAATTATCAATTAGGTTATTAAAGAGTTTCTTCTTTTTTAAAAAAAGAAAAAATTTTATTATTTCTTAATTTGCTCGAAACCCTTTCCGTACACGCCCATAACACTGGTTACCGAGACAAATGCTGAATTGTCAATTTCTCTGACGAGTTGAAGAATTGTATTTGTTTCTTGTTTGCGGACCATAATCAACAGCAGTTTGCTGTCATTTTTGGTGAACCAACCCTGTCCGCCAAGCACCGTAACTCCGCGGTGAACTTCAAAAGCAACCTTGTCCGCGATTTCCTGATAGTGCTGAGAGAATATCAGAATCTGCACCGACCTCTTGTCGCCTGAAAGGACGGCATCCAGAGTAAAACTGCAGGCTCCGGCTATCACATATCAGGCATTGAGCATAAACCTTATCGAGAAATATATTCTATCTCTGATGCTGAGGGTAACACATATAAGTGTCACGCTTTGTTCAACAAAGCCGGAATCCTCCGGCCATTCACCTCGGCAAACCCTGGTGAGACTCCGGATGCTGTTTTGACTTTAATCAATGGGGGCGAAGTTCCTTCCTTCCCGTTCTCATATACTCCTTCTAATCAGAACTTGAGCGAACTATACTCTAGGATTCAATCAGTTTGTGACGCTAACGATATCACAATCGTGAATATTGTTGAACATCTCAACAATTACAAGGTCGCATACTATCTTCAAACTGATGCGTATTATGCTTACCTCGATGTGTGTGTAAACAAGTACGGACAGATAACCTACATTGCTCCACGTTCTGAGCTTGGCCAGAACGACACCAAATTGGCTCATCTCGTTGAAGCCCTTAGACAATAAAGCCCCGATAGATAGAAGTACCAACACAGAATACAGCGCCCTTTATGTCCAGGTATAACAGATACGGCAGTTATTATGAGGATGATTATCAGCCTCGTCCTTCTACGAGGATTTACGCTCTCCGTAGAGAAGGCCACATTGATGAAGCTCGTCAATTGGCAGAGAGGTTCATTCGTGAAGGAGAAGCAGATTATGATGTATGGAAAGCCTACGCCTGGACATTGATTGATATCTGCAAAAGGTGTATCGATAATGGAGATATTACTACCGCACGTGCCTTCGTGGATTATCTCGTAGATTTGTCCAAAAGAGAGTTCGAACCGGAAGTCTCAATGGATGAGTTTGCTGAAACTTTGGTTAAGAAGATCAATTCTTTGAGCCTTTCCGTTAATCCTTATGCGGCTCAGATTCAAGAAGCCAAGGATCTAAGTCAAAACGGGAATAA
>JAGDBY010000007.1 GCA_017958765.1 Bacteroidales bacterium
CCAGAATGCTCAGGGAATATCCGGATCTGAACGCAGAATGGCTCCTTTTAGGTGTCGGAAAGCCTTATAAAAACGGTATTGAAAAGCAGGAAATCGTCCCCCTACCCACTCAGGAGCCAGATTTTGAGGACATGCCGGACTTTGAGGATGAGCCTGAGCAGCCAAGCTATCCGTCCCTGTTCTCACCTGAAGAACCAGCAGCTGAAGCACCTGTAGAGACCGAAAGCAATAATATAGATAAGCAAGAGGAAATAATTGTAAATCAAAGTACTGATAAATCTAAAATAGACAAAATCATCATTTTGTACGACAACGGGACATACGAAGTGAGATAATTTCCTATTTTTGTACTTGTTATGTACAAGTCAATCATACGCCCGCTCCTATTCCTCTTCCCGCCTGAAGCAGCTCACGCTATCACCCTGAAAGGGCTCAGAATAGCCCGTAAGGTTCCGGGACTCAGGTCTCTGATCAAGCTTATTTACTGTGTAAAGTCCCCTTCTCTGGAGAGGGAACTCTTCGGTATTAAGTTCAAAAACCCTGTCGGAATAGCGGGAGGACTCGATAAGAACGGCGATCACTACAACGATTTCGCCAATTTCGGCTTCAGTTTCATCGAAATCGGCTCCATCACCCCCGAGCCTCAGGGCGGAAATCCGCGTCCCAGACTGTTCAGACTCCCTAAAGACAATGCTCTGATCAACAGAATGGGTATCAACAATCACGGCGTCCAGTATGCCGTCGACTACCTAAAGAAGAACCATAGAAAGATAATAGTGGCCGGGAACCTGGCTAAGAATGCCGACACCCCTAACAATCTGGCTTACAAGGACTACGAGAGAACATTCTCTATGCTGTACGACTTTGTGGACTTCTTCGTCCTCAATGTTTCCTGCCCTAATGTGGAGAATCTGACGGCCCTGCAGGAGATTGACACACTCTCCGATATTATCGACCGTCTGATCAACATACGCCGGTTTAACGACGATTCCAAGCCTATTCTTATAAAGGTATCCCCTGACCTGACTAAAGAGCAGCTGGACGGCATTATCGAAATCTCGCTGCTGAGGGGTCTGGAAGGCATTGTAGCCACAAATACCACAAACAGCCGTGACAGGATAGTCAATACCCCTAAGGCCGATGTGGAGAAGATCGGAAGAGGCGGTTTAAGCGGCGCTCCCCTGTTCGAGACCTCCCTGGAGTTTGTCAAATACATCCACGAAAAGAGCAAGGGACTGCTCCCGATCATTGCAGTCGGAGGCATTACAACACCTAAACAAGCACAGCAGATGCTCGACGCAGGTGCTTCACTTATAGAAGTTTACACTGGATTTATTTACAACGGTCCGGCGTTCGCAAAGAATATCATAAAGTACTTACAAAAAAATATGCTCAATGACTAAAGCATCCATTTGTACTATCGGCGACGAGATTCTTATCGGACAGATCATAGATACCAATTCTGCCTACATAGCAAGAGAATTAAACAAGCTGGGGGTCCAGATCAGATATATCCTCTCCATCGGAGACAACAGGGACGAGATTCTCTCCAATCTGACTAAATGCCTGCAGGATAGCGATATAGTTATAACCACCGGAGGCCTTGGACCTACTAAGGACGACATTACAAAAGAGTGTCTCGCTCAGCTCTCAGGAGCCACCAAACTTGTTGATTCTCAGGAACAATGGGCTATAAACAAAGCATTCTTCGAGAGAAGAGGCATCGAAGTTCTGGATATAAACAGGGCTCAGAGCTATGTTCCGGACACCTGCAGGGTGATTCCAAATAAACTCGGCTCCGCCCCTGTTATGGAATTCGTCCTCCCTGAAGAGAAGTTCGGGCATAAAACCGCCCTCTACGCTATGCCGGGCGTCCCTTTCGAAGCAATTGGGGCCCTTGGGGACGTTATGGAGAGCATCAAGAAAGAGTTCAGCCTGGAGGAGATTGTCCATAAGACTGTTCTCACCTACGGTATTCCTGAATCAGTGCTTGCAAAAAAGATAGAAAACTGGGAAAATGCCCTTCCTGAGTGGCTTAAACTGGCATATCTGCCAAGTTCAGTGCTGGGAGTAAGACTGAGACTCTCCTGCTACGGAGCTTCCGATCACTCCAGAATCAAGGTGATGGACGAGAGGATTTCACAGTTATACGATATTCTGGGCAATGCCATATACGGCACCGGAGAAGAGAGCCTTCAGAGCATTCTGCCAAGGCTTCTCAAATGCCCTCCTGACGCTGCATATCAGGAGACTCTGGCCGTAGCCGAGTCCTGCACGGGAGGCTATCTTTCACATCTGATCACCTCGGTTCCGGGTTGCTCTGCATACTACAAAGGCTCAGTTACATCATATTCTAATGAGGTAAAAATTAATGTATTAGGTGTGCCTACCGAAATCATCGCTCAATATGGAGCGGTAAGCAGTCAGTGCGCCGAGGCGATGGCCAAAGGAGTCCTTACCGCGCTCGACACCGACTACGGTATCGCCACCACCGGTATTGCCGGTCCGGACGGAGGGACAAAAGAAAAACCCGTCGGTCTTTGCTGGATCGCGGCTGCGCATCGCAACAGAACAACGGGCTCTATGGAAGTGATCTCCAAGCAGCTTAACTATTCGAGCTCAAGGCAGGTGAACATAGAGCGTTTTGCCTCAAGTGCACTCAATCTGTTAAGACAGCTTATAGAGCAGCAACTATTTTAGTTACAGCTATTCAAGTGGCCTTATCTTAACTGTAACATTATATCCTTCGAGCATCTTTACAAGCTCCTTCATCCCCTCCTGAGTATGGGTCGGGCCGAAGTGGTAAGGATAGAGAATCTTAGGTTCGAACATTGAAACAGCATTGACCGCCTGCTCGAAAGTCATAGTGTACGGCTGATTGACAGGAAGGAACGCTATGTCCACATTCTCTTTCTTAAGATCTTTCAGCTCGTCGATATCTTCGGTATCGCCCGGCACCAGCACCTTCATTCCGTCGAAATCGAACAGGTACCCGTTATTCTTAACAGGCGGGTGGAATCTGTAATTAGCCGGCTGATTGTGTGAAGGGACGGCTTTCACGCTGAATGAGGCCCCTGCAGGGCCGAATGAGCCGCTTTCTCCGTTCTTATATACAATTACCGTAATATCCTTGTTATCGGCCAGAGACTGCCCTACTTCTTCGTTGCAGATTACAACCGTGCCCTTCTTGGCGATTTCAGCCATAATCTTCCTGTCAAAGTGGTCTCCGTGACCGTGTGTATAGAATATGAAATCGGCTTTAGGAGCCCCTGCGAACTTAGCCTGAGCCTCTGCCGGATCCACATATATCACAGTCCCCTCGAAATCGAAGGCGACTGAACCGTGTGCGATAAAACCGATTTCCAGCGTCTTGCCGCTGTCGGTCTTATAAGTGTCTGTAACAAAATTTCCCATAACCAGAGATAGTAAAACTGTCAAAAAGGAGAACATAATATTATTATTTGATAACGTTATTCATAACTCTGAGGAAGTTTTCGCCGGCAATCAGGTTGATCTGATGCTCGCTGTAACCTCTTTTTCGGAGCTCAATGATGATTTTAGGCATCTTGCTGACATCCTCCAGGCCGACCGGGGTGATCTCGATGCCGTCGAAATCGGATCCGAGCCCCACGTGCTCCACTCCGACCAGGTCCACAACGTGGTCTATATGGTCCACAACCCGTTTATAGCTCGGCATCACATCCTGATACTTCTCATCCAGGAACGGAGGATAGAAATTGATCTGAATGACTCCTCCGCGCTCTGCAAGGGCCTCTATCATCTCGTCTGTCATATTGCGGTGGTGGTTGCAAAGCGCCCTGCAGCACGAGTGGGTGGCCACAACAGGCTGCTTAGAATAGGTCAGAACGTCATAGAATGACATATCGCTGATATGGGATACGTCAATCAACATCCCGAGCCGGTTCATCTCCTGAACCACTTCCACTCCGAAAGGACTCAGGCCGCCCCACCTTTTGGTCTCAGTGGCGGCGCTGTCGCAGATCTCATTGTCGCCGTTGTGAGTGAGGGTCATATATCTTATTCCCATCTTGTAGAACAGTCTCAGAAGCGACAGGTCCCGCTGAATCGGGGCTCCATTCTCCATACCCATAAAGATGGATATCAAGCCTTTACGCTTGTTCTTCTTAGCCTCTGCTACAGATGTAGTCAAAGCCACTTTATCGGGATTGCTTTCTACAGCGTCGTACACTTTGGCTATCATTTCCAGAGCGCGGCGGGTAGATGCATCAGCCGAAAGTTCATTGGAGGTGTATATTGCGAAAAAGGAGGCGTCCACTCCCCCTCTCTTCAAACGGGGGAAGTCCACCTGACCCTCTTTTACGTTTTTAGAAAAGTCGGCGCCTTTGAGAAGCATCGAAGGGGCGTCGCAGTGTGAATCCAGGAGAAACATTGCAAATACGGTTTTTGTAAATTTACTAAATATCGATAAATTCGCAATAGATAAAATTACAATAAAGTATGAACAAAAACAATTGGGAAGGCCAGCTTGAGGCTCTTATGCCGCTGCTGGGCCACAGAAACTGGATAGTGATAGCCGATATGGCCTATCCTCTTCAATCAGGAAACGGTATCACCACTCTTTTCGCCGACGAGCCATATACCAAAGTGGTTGCGAAAGTCAAGAGTATGATTGAGAAATATCCTCACGTTTTCGCCCATATCTACAGAGATAAAGAGCTCTCATACATCTCGGAAGAGATTATGCCGGGCATCGACGCCCTGCGCAGCGAGATGAACGCCATCTGCGGAAACGAAGCGGTCAGCATCCGCCACGAAGAATTGATAGCCAAACTCGACCAGGCCGGCAAGCTGTACAGCGTAGTTATTATCAAAACTCCGCTCACAATGGCTTACACCACCACTTTTTTCGAGCTTGACTGCGCTTACTGGAGCGCCGGACAGCAGGAGAAGCTTAACGCTGCACTCTCTGTCTGACAGCCTCGTACATCACAATGGAAGCGGCTACTGACACGTTCAGAGAGCCGATAGAGCCAAGCATAGGGATCTTAGCGGATTCGGTACAAAGGGAAAGTATCGGCTGCGAGATCCCTTTTCCTTCACTGCCCATCACCACTGCCGTAGGCTTGGTGAAATCTATGTCGTAAATCTGTCTGTCGGTTTTCTCTGTGGCCGCCACAATCTGAAAACCGTTCTCCAGAAGATAATAGAGAGCCATTTTGAGATTGGTGGTCTTGCTGGTAGATATTCTCAGAAGAGCGCCTGCAGAGGCTTTAACGGCATCGGCATTGATCGCTGCGCCCCCTTTTGCAGGGACAATTATACCGTCGACTGCTGCGCATTCTGCGCTGCGGGCAATCGCACCGAAGTTCCTCACGTCGCTCACTCCGTCAAGAAGGAAGAATAACGGGGCTTTTTTGGCCTTCAGAGCGTTTTCCACCATCTCCTCGAAAGGAACATAGTCAATCTGGGCCATATAGGCTACAACGCCCTGATGAGCGCCGTGCACCAGGCTGTTCAGTTTCTGAGCCGGTACGAACTGAAAGGCGATCTGCTTTGCGGTAACCAACTCCAACAGGTGTTTGAAGGCAGGCCCTTCCATACCCTGTTTCAAGAATACTTTCTCGATTTTCTTTCCGGATTCGACTGCCTCTATTACCGGGTGAATTCCATACAGATAATTATCCATAGTTGTAAGTTCTATTGTTCATTCAATGCCGTCCACTCGTCCATTTTAAGGTCGAGAGAACGCTTCAGTTCGAGATAGCGGCGCGTAAGCTCCATAATATCGTCGGAAGGCTCGGGAGCCTCCAGATGGGTCTCCAATTCCTTCATTTGGCTCTCTATCTCG
Organism: Bacteroidales bacterium; assembly: GCA_017958765.1. Taxonomy (GTDB): domain Bacteria; phylum Bacteroidota; class Bacteroidia; order Bacteroidales; family UBA932; genus Equibacterium. The sequence goes on from JAGDBY010000007.1 coordinate 5,831, forward strand.
GCTATCTGCTTCTCAACGCTCTTTATCTTGTTGGCGATGCGGCTCTGCTGCTTGAAAGCCTCTCTCCCCATACGCGAATCGCTCACAGGGCGCTCCTTTGTATCAGCCTCAGGGGCGGCAGGTCTTCGGACAGACTCTATCTCCTCCATTGCGGCCATCTTCTTACGTCTTAAGAAGTCGTTAATGCCTCCTAAATGCTCTTTTACCCTCCTGTCGCCGAATTCATACACCTTGTCCACTAGACCGTCCAAAAAGTCTCTGTCGTGGCTTACAACGACCAATGTACCGTCATACTGAAGCAACGCCTGCTTGAGAACGTCCTTGGAGCGGATGTCCATATGGTTGGTGGGCTCATCGAGAGCCAGAAGGTTATACGGATGGAGCATCAGACGGGCCAGCGCCAGACGGGATCTCTCTCCACCGCTGAGCACAGCCACTTTTTTGTCTATATCCTCCCCTTTGAAGAGAAAC
>JAGDBY010000008.1 GCA_017958765.1 Bacteroidales bacterium
GAGGATTATCCAGATGGGTTTATTTGAGAATACGCTCCAGATGAAGTCGCTTGCAGGGCAGTGGAGCGAGTTTATCGCCAGGGTGATGTCTTTATCTAAGTGATGTAATTGTCTAAAAAAAAGTTCCATTTGCAAAAATTTGGATAAAGATACTACCTTTGCTGCGCAAAACAATTTAAAACCTTTAATTACTCAAGAAAATGAAAAAAATCTTTGCTGTAGCTTTGTTTTTAATGACATTGTCTCTGTCGGCTGTTAACGCGCAAGAACGTGAGCAGCTTCTCACCGGTAGCATTACTTTTAGTCCTCAATATCACTGGAGAGGTATGAACGAGGCGAACGGTATCGTTTCCTTCACTGAATTTGGTTTGAACTTGGGTGGTTTCAACTTCACTGCAGAAGGTATTTTTGAACTTACAAGACGCAATTATTCAGAGATTAACCTTTATGCTAGCTATACTCTGGCCGGGTTTACTCTCACACTTGCCGATTATTATTCTGCAGAAGGTGTACACGGACATAGTTATTTTGACCTTAACAATCATACTACCTCCCACAGCCTTGAGCTTGGTCTGACATTCGAGCCTGAGAATGTTCCTATCTGGGCAAGCGTCAACACTATGCTTTGGGGTAATGACAAAGATGAGGAGCTCGGTAAGCAGCTCTATTCTACATACATAGAGGTGGGCGGCTACTATGATTTTGAGAACAACAGCACTGTTTCTCTCGGCATCGGCGCAGGCCTTCCAAACAGCATGTATTCAGACTATGAGCCTAAGTTCTCTATCTGCAATATGGAGCTTACTTATGAGAAGAGACTCGAGTATGAGCACTTCACACTGCCTCTTTCAGTTTCTCTGATCGGCAATCCGTTCCTCAGAAAGACTTATGTTAACTGCGGTGTCGGAATTTCTTTCTAACTTTATAGAAAAAAATGAGAAAACTTTTAGTTATCGCTTCCCTTGCCCTTTTTGCAGTGATTTCCTGCTGCAAACAGCCTGCAAGTGAGGTTACAATAAAGGCCGACCCGGTTATCGCCGGCGCTTTGGCCCAGGTGAGCGCGGACAGCATTGAGACTTACATCAATGACCTGGTCGCTTTCCACACAAGACACAATCTCAGCACTCAGACTGACCCTGAGAGGGGTATCGGCGCGGCTGTCAATTATCTCGTGGATAAATGCGAGTATTGGGCGGAGAATGCTTCCCCTGACAGACCTATGCCTGTAGTAGAGGTTATCCGTTACGATGCAGGAGGTCCCGGCAGCCGTCTCGGCCGCGAAGTGAATCTCCCTTGCGTTATGGTCACTCTCCCGGGTACGATCGGCTCCGGCGAGATCATTCTGATGGCTCACATCGACACCCGCGTAGCTGACAACAACGACTCTACCAGCTTCGCTCCGGGAGCCAACGATGACGCCAGCGGTATGGCCTGCCTTCTCGAGACAGCGAGAATAGTGTCGCAGATCCCTCTTGAGCAGACCATCAAATGCCTCTTCGTCTCTGGCGAGGAGCACGGACTTCTCGGCTCCCAGGCAGTTGCCAAGATTGCCAAGGAGGAAGGATGGCCTATCCTTGCAGTGATCAACAACGATATGATCAGCAACGCCGTGTCAAGCGAGACCAATCTCGAGACTATCGATATGGTACGCGTATTCTCCGACAGCCCTCGCGGTGAGGACAGCGACGCCCGTCAGTGGGCACGCTACATCAAGGAGTGCGCAGCTACCTATGTCCCGGGACACGAAGTGAAGCTGATGTACCGCAACGACCGTTACAGAAGGGGCGGAGACCACACTTCATTTACCAACGAAGGTTTCGTGGCAGTCCGTATGAGCGAGTATTATGAGAATTATGACCGTACTCACCAGCTTGTACGTGAAGAGAACGGCATCGCTTACGGCGATGTTATCTCAGGACTGAGCGTCCCTTACCTTGTGAAGAATATCCGCGTGAATATGGCCGCTGCAATGTCTCTGGCCAGCGCTCCTGCTAAGCCTGAGGGTGCGCGCATCGCCAATGCTAACGACCTGAGCAACTACACCGTCCTCTCTTGGAGAGCGGTTGCAGATCCGGGAGCTCACTACGAGGTGCTCTACCGTGAGACTGATCAGCCTGTATGGAAGGTGTACGGCAGCTACGAGTATGACCCGTCTGCTCAGCTTCAGACAGCCAAGTTCCCTCTGAGCAAGGACAACTATTTCTACGCAGTGCGTTCGGTATCTGAGGGCGGACACCCGAGCCTCCCTTCAGTGTGCAGATAATGTAGATTGATTATATGACAGCGTTGATATTCTTCTTGCTATTTGCGGTTCTGGTATCGTTCCTGTGCTCGATACTCGAGTCTACGCTTATGAGCACCCCGATCTCTTACATCACAATGCGGGAGGACGAGGGCTACAAGCCGGCCTCGATTATGAAGCAGTTCAAGCAGGACCCTTCCAAGCCGATAGCAGCAATACTGTCATTGAATACTATAGCCAATACCATAGGAGCCGCAGGTGTAGGCCGTCAGGCCACGATAATCTTCGGCTCCCAGTGGTTTGGACTGGTGAGCGCCATCACCACTGTTCTCATTCTGGTCTTCTCAGAGATTATCCCTAAGACGATAGGTTCTACCCACTGGCGCCGCCTGATGGGCTTTGCCGCCTATACCATCCGCGCCCTCGTGTACGGTCTCTATCCGATAGTTGTGTGCGTGGAGTGGATCCAGAAGCTGGTTACTCCTAAGAATCAGGACACTGCAGCCATCTCCCGTGAAGAGGTGGGGGCTATGGCCTACGTGGCCGAGGAGTCGGGCGAGCTGGATGAGGATGAGAATGAGATTATCCAGAATCTGATAAACATTGACGAGCTTACGGCTGCCGAGGCGATGACTCCGCGCGTTGTCTCAGCCATCGCTCCCGAGTCAATGTCCATCAAGAGTTTCTACAAAGACCGTCGTTTCCTGCACCACAGCCGTATCCCGGTCTATGCCGACAATGATGAGTACATCACCGGCTACATTCTCCGTGTGGAGGCCCTCCAGCTTATGGCTGAAGACAAATACGACGTCA
>JAGDBY010000045.1 GCA_017958765.1 Bacteroidales bacterium
AGATAATTTCATCTCCGGCAACAAAGTCGTAGTTGTTCCAATTGATGGCTGCGCCTTGTTTTGAAGGGGTTGTAACTTGAGGTTGATTAGTGGTTACAGGAGAATCAGTACCCCCCCCCATTTCCACTGAAGTAGACTGAGCTGCAGTCTCGGATTTCCCGGTTGATTCAGACTTGTTTTTGCCTGTCAGAATATCGGCTGCCTTTTCGACACCGGTAGTAACGGCATTTTCAACCTTGTTTCCGATAGCATTCTCTGCAGCGTTTTTTGCTCTTTCGCCTAGAGTGCGAAGAAAGCCCTGCGCATTTGCGACAGAGCATGACAGCATAAATAATGCAGTCAAAAGAACAATGCGCTTCATTTTTTTAAGGATTGATAAATGGTTGAGATACCAGGATTCGAACCCGGACCAAGAGAGCCAGAATCTCTTGTGCTACCATTACACCATATCTCAGTGAAAGACAAAGGTAAGAAAAATTACGATTTAGACAACAAAATAGTTGCATAACAACTCACACCTTCTTCCCTGCCTATGTATCCGAGGCGCTCGGTTGTGGTGGCTTTAACCGAAATCGAGTTTGCGGGAACGCCGAGCACAGATGCTATGGAATCCTTCATCTGAGCGATGTACGGTGCGATTTTAGGCTTCTGGAGAAGCAGGGTGATGTCCGCATTTACCAGGGAGTACCCCTCCTCTTTTACCATAGAATATGTCCTCTCAAGGAGAATCTTGCTGTCTATCCCGAGATATTCGTCGCTCGTGTCGGGGAAGTGCTGTCCGATATCTCCGAGAGACAGGGCGCCCAGCAGCGCATCGCACAGTGCGTGCAGGACCACATCTCCGTCTGAATGAGCCACGCATCCTTTCTCGTGAGGGATCTCCACGCCGCCCAGCACAAGTCTGTAGCCTTTGGCCAGCCGGTGGACATCATATCCGTTACCTATTCTCATTATTCTTATATTTATCGCACAAAAATAATTATCTTTGTTGAAATAAAACAACGCAAGACCATGAAAATTAGCTTTTTCCCTGTTCCGGAGCACAAAGTGTTTCACTATGAGCCCCGCTTCTACAATCCTAAGGAGGAGCAAATGCGCAAAAGATACGAGAAGTACGGCAAGGATTACAGCAAGGCGAATGAGCCGTACCAGGTAGCTGACGGCACTGAGGCCGACGCCAAAAGTCAGAAGAGCGAGCATACCTACGTGCCCGGGCAGATGATCCGCGGTTCATTCAAGTCCGGATACGAGCAGAGACGCAGAGCGACTGGCAACACCATGATCAGAAAAATCGTAGTGATAATAGGTGTCGTAGGCGCGATCCTGGTGGCATACTATCTTGCTCAGGGTCTGGGTGTTTTCTTCAGTTCTCTATGATAAACATTCTTCCTAGAAATATTGCCAATCTGATTGCGGCGGGAGAAGTCATCAACCGTCCTGCATCGGCCCTTAAGGAGCTGATGGAGAACAGTATCGACGCAGGGGCAAAGAGTATTCAAGTTTTCATAGAAGATGCCGGACGGACTCTGATTCAGGTCATCGACGATGGCTGCGGGATGAGCGCCGCGGATGCTGCAGTGTGCTTTGAGAGGCACGCCACATCCAAGATTCTGACAGCGGAAGACCTCGAGAAGATTATCACTTACGGCTTCCGCGGAGAGGCTCTGGCTTCTATAGGAGCCGTAGCCCAAGTCACTCTGAAGACACGCCGCGAAGAGGATCAGACCGGCGTCGAGCTTGAAGTGAGCGACTCCAAGATAGATTCTACAAAGGAAGTGGCCTGCCCCAAAGGGACTAACATCTCTGTAAGAAACCTTTTCTTCAACGTCCCTGCCCGGAGGAAATTCCTCAAAAGCGACGCCGCAGAGTTCAGACACATTCTCCAGGACTTCCAGCGTGTGTCTATCGCCAATCCTGCTATATCTCTGAGCCTTACCCACAACGGAAAGCCTGTGCACCGGCTCAGGGCGGTCCCAAACGTCAAGCAGAGAATAATAGATTTGTTCGGCGCCAGCATCAACAAAGAGCTGGTAGCCATCGCCACAGATACATCAGTGATCAAAGTGAGCGGCTTTATCGGAGTCCCCGAAGATGCCCGCAAGACCCTTGGCAACCAGTTCCTGTTCGTCAACGGACGCTATTTCCGCTCTCCGTATCTCCACAAGGCCGTTTGCAAGCCTTACGAGAATCTGATCAAAGAGGGGATGACCCCTTCGTACTTCGTTTTTCTGGAGATTGATCCTACCAAAGTCGACGTCAACATCCATCCGTCGAAGACCGAGGTGAAGTTCGAGGAGGAACCGGTGATTTTCGAGATAGTGTCAGCAAGCGTCAGGGAGTCCCTCGGACGGAATTCCTTTGTCCCAAGCATCGACTTCGAGTCGGGAGAAGTGCTGGACATCCCTGTCCACAATAGCAGAAAAGACGGCTACGTACCTCCTCCAAAGATAGATTACAATCCTCTTTTCAACCCTTTCGAGACCGATAGAGGGCTTCGCAAGCCGGAGGAGAAGAGCGTCCTGGATCATATTCAGAGCTACGGCTCGGAGCTGTTCGAGGATGAGAAAATACCGCGCAGCAAGAGTTATATTCTCCTGGGCAGCAAATATATAGCACTTCCTTCATCCGAAGGGCTGATGATAATTAGCGTCCTGAGGGCAAGGGAGAGACTGTTCTACAACCGCTTCTTCCCGAAGCTTCTGGAGCAGCAGGAGATCACTCAGCAATCGCTTTATCCTGAGAAAATCGACCTCAGCCCCAATGACCATTCTCTGATAGTGGAGAATCTGGATATGCTGTGCAGTATGGGGTTCGACATCAGGGATTTCGGGAAAAATTCTATTGTAGTGTACGGATTGCCGGCAGGTTTCTCTTCAGACAAGAAAGAGCTGAAAGAGATAATAGACAGCATCACCGCCTCGCTCTCCGACGGCACTTTGAGCAATGACAATGCAGCCATCGCCGCCCTAAGCATGGCCCGCTCTGCGGCACTCTCCTGCAGGAAGAGCGTTACAGACGAAGAGGCCCAGCTGCTGATCGAGACGGTATTGGAGACAAAAGACGGTATGATGACGGCGGACGGCAAGAAGTGCTGCGCAGTTATCACAAACGAAGAAATTGAGAGGAAGATATGAACAGAATTTCACCGGCGGTAAGAAACCTTATCATAATAAATGTCATTATGCTGATTGCCACCTACATCATAGGTGACAATATGTATCAGCTTTTTGCGCTGTTTCCTTTTCAGTCGCCGCTGTTTAAAGCGCACCAGCTCATCACGCACATGTTTATGCACGGAGGATTCTGGCACATATTCTTCAATATGTACACGTTGATGATATTCGGAACCGTGCTTGAAAGAATCTGGGGCACCAAGAAGTTCCTCATTTTCTACTTCGTCACTGGACTGGGAGCAGCTCTCTGCCACAATGCCGTGATGGATATTCAGATAGCCGGCTTCCTCAACAAAGACAATATGGAGATGGCCGCCCGCTTGATGAGAACTCCTACCGTAGGCGCTTCCGGAGCAATCTACGGCGTCCTGCTGGGCTACGGAATGCTGTTCCCTGACAGCGTGATGCAGCTCATTTTCCCTCCGGTAGCCCTCAAAGCAAAATGGTGGGTGGTGATATTCGTGGTAATAGAGCTTGTCACCGGACTTACCGGAATGGGCGGAAACATAGCGCACTTCGCTCACCTGGGCGGAATGCTGTTCGGATGGCTTCTGATTCTTTACTGGAAGAAAAAGGGTAGACTGTATTACTGATGGCAAGGGTCAAGAAATATTCGAGTGAGCAACAGCACACTACTCGCCACGTCAGAAAGAAGAAAAGTACTGCCACGGCAGGCGACATTATTCTCTTTGTCCTGATAGTTGTGGCGGCCGTAGCCCTGGTCATCTCGTACATATCTATTGTGATAGACCCCGCCGTATTCCCTATCCCGTCATTCTTCGGACTCTACTATATCCCTATTGCGCTGATCAACCTGATTCTGCTGCTGATTGCGATAATCCGGCTCAACAAGTCGCTGTTTATCGCCCTGATCGCCCTTCTGCCGTCACTGTTCTTCGTAGAATTATTCTATAAGTCCTCCAACGAAGTCAGAGAGCACACCGGCAAAGAGATCAAACTGATCACCTACAATGTCGGGCGGTTTGTTTCGGGGCTGGACGGCGGAGGATACAACCTCTATGAAACCTGCTCCTTTGCAGAATCACAGCACCCCGATATAGTCTGCTTTCAGGAATATGCCATCAAGGATACTGCATTGCTGACAAATTACTTCAAAGATTTACCTTACCACAACTATTATTTCTTCGGCGGAGGAGGCTATTTCGGGAATGTGGTTTTCAGCCGCTACCCTGTCGTAAACTCAGGGAGAATGACTTTCAATGACAGTCGCAATCTTTATATCTGGTGTGATCTGGATATTGACGGTACTACCGTAAGACTCTACAACTGTCATCTCGAGTCCCACGGGATTTCATTCACCTCGATAATCAAGAAGCTCGGTAAGAGGGACCTGTTTGCCGAAGAGATGAAAAGCGCCCACGAGAAATTCCTGAAGGCTACGGTCAGGAGGAGCGACCAGGTGAACGAACTCCTCACTAATGCCGACTCCTGCAATTATCCCCTGATAATTTGCGGCGACTTCAACGACACTCCGATGTCCAACATCTATTACAGGCTTCACCAGAACAGAAAAGACAGTTTCGTAGAGGGAGGCGAAGGGTTCAGCGCCACATATTCATACCTGTGGCCCCTGCTCAGGATAGACTACATTCTCCACTCGGAAGTGATTGATTCCGACCACCATAGAGTAATGAAAGTCCCTTATTCGGATCACTACCCGGTGAGCACTTCACTCTATATCCACACAAAAAATTGACAGCTATGGACGAAGACCTGAAACTTGAAATCGATGAATGCATAAAAGTGCTCCGTGACGGCGGAATAATTCTCTATCCTACCGACACTGTATGGGGGCTGGGATGTGATGCCACAAACAAATCGGCCGTGGAGAAGGTTTTCGCCCTGAAGCAACGCTCTGACAGTAAGAGCCTTATCACGCTGGTAGCTGACGCCGACATGCTCTGCCGCTACGTCAAAAAGATCCCTGAGATGGCTTTGGATCTGATAGAGGTGAATGACAAACCTATGACCATCATCTACCCTGACGCCGTAGGCCTGGCTGAGAATGTCACCGCTGAAGACGGCAGCGCAGGGATCCGAATCCCTAAGAATGAGTTCTGCCGCCAGCTTATCAAAAAATTCGGCAGGCCGATAGTCTCCACTTCAGCCAATATTTCAGGGCAGGAGGCCCCTGCTTTCTTCGAAGATATAAATGCGGCAATTCTCGATGCCGCAGACTGGGTAGCGGATCCCGTGTATGAAGAGGGTTCTACCGGGGAGCCGTCTCAGATTATCAAGGTGGGTCTGAACAGGGAAATATCTGTCCTCCGGAGTTAGTGCCACTCGAACCAAGTCATTAAAAATCAGCGAAATATTTTGTACGAATATTTGCTTTTCTCCAGTTTTTTTTTAAACTTGCAGAAAGTAACTCTCCAAGACTGCATAGAAATGAAAACTGGATTAAAAAAAGTAGTTTTACTATTAGGCATAATACTCCTGTTGCCTTGCGTTAGCTGTGAGACATCCGAGGTATTACCGGATACTCCAATCCCTAATTTTAAACCACAACTACCTGACAATCTTTTTTGCTTTAGGGAAGCCAATGTAGCTTATTCAGCTTCTTTTTCCACTTCAAATCCAATTTATTACAATCCTATCAAACCATCTACAGAATTCTTGGCAAGTGAATATCTTCTAGC
>JAGDBY010000046.1 GCA_017958765.1 Bacteroidales bacterium
ACTCATTCTCTACAGGTGATCAGATAGACTCCATGTATATGACGGGTCGGCTGGTGGATTGCGAGAAACTGCTCCCGGTGAAAGGGGCGCTGGTGGCTCTCTACACAGACCAAAACGACTCTGTATGTATGTTTCAGGATCCGGTGGCAGCTGCCAAGACTGATGACTGGGGTTATTTTGTGATAAGGAACATAAAGCCTGTCGGATACCGCATATTTGCCTTCAACGATAAAGACGGGGACAGCCGCTACACTATCGGCACCGATAAGATTGCGTTCTATGATTCTCTGTACGTGCCCACTAAGATTGTCAACGACTCCGTGTACGAACTCAAAGGGTTCAATATGAAAGATACCGCGGCCTGCAATGCCAGAGTCGCCGACATTGAGCTGAGAATGTTCCAGGACTATTCTACAAGGCAGTATATTCTTTCCAAAGGGAGAATCGATCAGAAAATGGGCTACGTGCGCTTTGCAGCCAAGAATGTTCAGCTCAACTCTTTCGGAATCCTTGGTATAGAGCCTGACAGGATTATCACTGAGTTCTCTCCAAACAGAGACAGTATGAACTTCTGGATCAATGAGAGCGCCGTCCTCCCTGACAGTCTGATGATAAACCTCAACTATATGAAGACCGACTCTCTGGGACAGTTGAGGGCCACTAACGAGACGGTAGTGGTCGCTATGACAAAGGAAGCCATCGCTCAGTCGCTAACTGAGGAGGCTAAAGAAGCGGCTCTTGCGGACACCGTGTTTACTTTCAAGAGGACTTTTGATAATACCACCGTTGAGCAGGACGGCATCAAGTTCAGCTTCGACGCCCCTATTATCAGTCAGGAACCTGAAGGTATTTCCTTTACCAGCACCAATCCTCGTAACCAGACCGATACTTCCGAATTCTCTCTGACATTTGACCCGACAGACATCCGCTCTTTCGTGATACAGCTCAGCGGAGATTATCAGCAAGGTTACAAATACGAACTGGATATTCCTGAGGGTATTTTCACCGATGTTTACGGCCGCAAAAACAAGGCCGACAAACTGAGCTTCACCCTTCCTAACGAAGATGAGTTCAGCACTATTACGCTCAATTTCAGTAACGTACACACGAGATATATCATCGAGCTGGTGAATAAGGATAAGACCAAGACGTTCCGTAAATTCATCATAGACAAAGACGTATCCCTCTATTTTCCTTACGTCAAGTCCGATGTCTATTCTCTGAGAATAACTGAGGACAGAAACGGAAACGGATTATTCGACAGCGGCGATATGTTCGCCAAGAAGCAGCCTGAGATCGTTACGATATACAAACTGTCAGACGGCTCGGAAGTATTCTACATCCCTGAACAAACCGACGTAATACAGGACATCATTCTATGAGACGGATCATTATAATACTGGCGCTGGCCCTCTTACCTGTTCTCTCACTAGCACAGGAGACTCAGGTGAAAGTCAAGGATCCTATGATGCCTAAAGGGATGATCGGTATCAAGTACGGTTACGGCATCAGCAATGTATATATGAGCCAAGATATTGAGACCAAGGCTGCTATGATGCCTCTCAACGTTTCCCTCACTTATACCACCTATATGGACCTGTGGGATATAATGCCTTACTTCGGTCTGCAGTTCGAGGCTCGCTATTCTCACGAAGGATACGATTCTAAATATATGGGGCAGGAACGGTACACTGTGGCAGACCTGTCCATTGTAAGCCAGTTCCACATAGATTTTGCCGACAAGTTCAGGGTGCTGGCGAATATAGGCCCCTATGCCGGCTACAGGCTCAAGGTCAACAGAGACTGGGATAGATACGACAACCGATTCGACTACGGACTGTACGGAGGTTTGGGATTCGCCGTTGTCTTCAAGCCTTTTGAAATCCACTTGGAGGGTAATTACAAGTTCTCTCTCAGCAGCTACTATCACCCGTTCAAGCTGAGTTACGACTACTGGCTGTTTGCCAGACCTAACGACATAATCATAAGTGCCGGAATATTCTTCCATATCTTTTAACTTCCGATGACACAAGAGATAAGACATATAATCTGCGACGTAAAAGGGGTAAAAATCGGCGAGGGTTCGCCTATTGTCATCCAATCTATGTGCAACACCCCTACCGACGACGTTGCCGCTACCGTAGCGCAGTGCAAAGAGCTTTACCGTGCAGGATCTCAGCTGATCCGCATCACCACTCCCGGCCTGCGCGATGTCTCATCCCTTGCAGAAATCAAGAGAATTCTCCGTTCTGAGGGCATTGACACCCCGCTGGTGGCAGATGTCCACTTTAATGCAGATGTGGCTCTTGCGGCCGCTGCAGGAGTTGCAGACAAGGTCAGAATCAATCCCGGCAACTTCTCAAAGGACCCGCAGGTAGCAGACGCCAAATTCAGGGAGCTTATTGCCATCTGCAAAGAGCATGGCACCGCCCTGAGAATCGGCCTCAATCACGGTTCTCTGGGAGAAAGGATTACTTCCCTCTACGGCGACACTCCGGCAGGTATGGTGAAAGCGGTGATGGAGTGGCTCTCCGTATGCGTAGAGGAAGGGTTCGAGAATGTCGTTGTCTCACTTAAGGCCAGCAACACCAAAGTTATGGCGGATGCCTACAGACTTCTCTACATTACTATGGCCGAAGAGCTCGGGATGATTTTTCCTCTTCATCTGGGAGTCACCGAAGCCGGCAACGGGGACAGCGGCAGGATCAAGTCAGCCGTAGGGATCGGGACCCTTCTCTCAGACGGCATAGGCAATACCATCAGGGTTTCCCTCACCGAAAATCCTGTAAAAGAGCTCCCTGTGGCCAGACTTCTGGCAGATCTGGCGGAGAGAGAGGAGTTTGACCTCAACTGCGAGACCTGGGAGGAATTCATTGTTAAAGCTTCATACAAGTTCGCCGGACCTCTTCTCGACAATAAAGCCGACGACATCTCTCTGATTGACGCGACAATCGGCGGAAAACCGCTCACTCCTCAGCAGACGGACTACTTCAGAGATGAACTGATGCAGGCCTGCAGAAGGAAGTTTACAAAGCCGGAATACATAGCCTGTCCGAGCTGCGGAAGAACCCACTACGACATTGAGACCGTCCTTGCCAAAATCAAGGAAGCTACCAAGGAATTTGCAGGTGTAAAAATAGCCGTGATGGGGTGCATTGTCAACGGTCCGGGCGAGATGGCCGACGCCGATTTCGGTTACGTCGGAGAAGGCGGAGGGAAGATAACTTCATACAAAGGAAAAGAACCTGTGATGAGAGGAATTCCGCAAGAAAATGCAGTAGAAAAATTGTTGGAATTAATAAAAAATAGCTAATTTTGTGCGCAGTAAAAATTACTGCAATGCAAATTTTCAACTCACAAAAGTCGGTTTTAAAATTAAGTGATGGCCTTGATTTTCAAGGCTTTTCTTTTGGTTATACGGGGCCTTGTGAGGGAGAAGTCATCTTCTCGACATCCGTTTTCGGCTGTCCTGAGAACCTCTCGGACCCTGCCTATGAAGGAAAAATCCTGTGTCTCTCCTATCCTATCATCGGAACATACGGCGCACCTTCAGAAATTGTTACTGACGGCATCTCAGATACCTACCAATCCGGGAAGCCTCACATCAGGGGACTGATAGTCCTCGACTATTCTTCAGACTTCAGCCACTGGGGGTCTAACAAGAGTCTCGATTCTTGGCTGAAAGAGTGGAAGATCCCGGGAATTTACGGCATAGACACCCGCTTCCTCTCAAAGCATCTCCGCGACAACGGTACAATGCTCGGACAGATCATTCCGGACGGATGCAAAGAAAATGCGAAAGTTGCCAATCCTGAATTGGAGAATCTTGTAGCAAAAGTCTCTTGCACCGAGCCTCGCACTTACGGCAAAGGTGGAAAGAAAGTGGCTCTGATTGACTGCGGCGTATGCGACAGCACACTGAGACTGCTTCTGGCTCACAATCTTGAGATTACAAGAGTTCCTTGGAATTATTCCGGCGATTTAAGCGGCTTTGACGGTATTGTGATTTCTTCAGGTCCGGGCAATCCTGCTCTCTGCAAAGAGACTGTTGCAATTGTCAAAAAGGCCCTTGAAGGGAACAAGCCTGTGTGGGGATTTGCATTGGGAGCCAATATCGTGGAACTGGCTGCCGGAGCCAAAGTGTACAAGATGAAATTCGGGCACCACACAGCCAATCAGCCTGTTAGACTCGCTGACAGCGATACCTGCCTGATTACATCTCAGAATCAGAACTAGACCGTAGACGCTTCTTCTCTCGGCAAAGATTGGAAGCCTTACTACGTCAATCTGAATGATGCCACCCTCGACGGTGTAAAACACGTAACCAAACCTTTCTTTGCTACAGAATTCGAAGCAGAGCTGGTTATTAAAGAATTTGTCAACGCGCTATGATAGACAAGAATTTGAAAAAAGTCCTGCTGTTAGGTTCCGGCGCTCTCAAGATCGGAGAAGCCGGTGAGTTCGACTACTCTGGTTCACAGGCCCTTAAAGCGATGCGTGAAGAGGGTATCAAGACTGTCCTGATCAACCCGAACATCGCCACCGTCCAGACTTCAGAAGGCATTGCAGACAAGATATATTTCCTCCCTGTCACTCCTTTCTTCGTAGAGAAAGTGATCAAAAAAGAGAATCCCGACGGTATTCTGCTCGCATTCGGCGGTCAGACCGCTCTCAACTGCGGTGTACAGCTGTTCAAACTCGGCATTCTCGATAAATACAACGTCAAAGTTCTCGGCACTCCTGTACAGACGATCATCGACACTGAAGACCGCGACTGCTTCAACAAGAGAATGGAGGAGATTGACATCAAGATCATCAAGAGTCACGCCGTAGAAAGCATCGAGGACGCCCGTAAAGCGGCCGCAGAATTGGGCTACCCTGTCATTCTCCGTGCAGCTTACGCTCTGGGAGGTCTCGGCAGCGGTTTCTGCGACAATGAGGACGAACTGAACGTCCTGGGAGCTAAATCATTCTCCTACAGTCCTCAGGTCCTCGTTGAGAAGTCTCTAAAAGGATGGAAAGAGATTGAGTTCGAGGTTGTCAGAGACAAGTACGGCAACTGCATCACTGTCTGCAACATGGAGAATTTCGATCCTCTGGGCATTCACACCGGAGAGAGTATCGTTGTGGCTCCTTGCCAGACTCTTACCCAGCACGACATCACAAAACTGAGCGAACTGGCTAAGCTTATCGTCCGCCACCTCGGTATCGTAGGAGAATGCAACATCCAATTCGCATATGACCCGTATTCAGACGATTACAGAGTCATCGAGGTGAATGCCCGTCTGAGCCGTTCTTCAGCTCTGGCTTCAAAAGCGACAGGTTATCCGCTCGCATTCGTAGCCGCAAAGATAGGTTTGGGATACGGTCTGTTCGAACTGACCAATTCTGTCACCAAGACAACTCCGGCATTCTTCGAGCCTGCCATCGACTACGTTGTGTGCAAGATCCCTCGCTGGGACCTGAGCAAATTCCACGGCGTAAACAGAGAGATCGGCAGCAGTATGAAGTCTGTAGGCGAGATTATGGCTATCGGCCGCACATTCGAGGAAACTATCCAGAAAGGCCTTCGAATGATCGGTCAGGGAGCCCACGGATTCATCGCCAACAAGGAGATTGTCGTCCCTGATATCGACAAAGCTCTGAAAGAGCCTACCGACAACCGTATCTTCGTGATTGCCAAGGCATTGAAGAAGGGTTACACTATAGATCAAATCCACGACCTGACCAAGATCGACAAGCTTTTCATCGAGAAGCTGAACAACATCGTGCTGATCGCCAACGAGATTGAAAAGCTTGACAAGGTGGAGGATCTCTCAAAGGATCTGCTCGTTCTCTCCAAGAGAATGGGATTCTCAGACTTCCAGATAGGACGTCTGATCTACAAGGACAGGCTGGATACAGAGCGTCAGGTGGATATTGTCCGTGAATACCGTAAAGGGCTTGGCGTTATCCCAGTAGTTAAACAGATCGACACACTGGCAGGAGAATACCCTGCAAAGGCCAACTATCTCTACCTCACATACAACGGTACTGAGGACGACGTTGAATTCCACACCGACAAGGGCTCCATCATAGTTCTGGGATCAGGCGCTTACCGTATCGGCAGCAGCGTGGAGTTCGACTGGTGCAGCGTAAATGCCCTTCAGACCGTCAGAAATAGCGGATGGAGAGGTATTATGATCAATTACAACCCTGAGACCGTTTCAACAGACTACGATATGTGCGACAGGCTCTACTTCGATGAGCTGACTTACGAGCGCGTTATGGATATCTACGAGAAGGAACAGCCTCACGGAGTTATTGTCTCAGTGGGCGGACAGATTCCTAACAACCTGGCGCTCAGAATGAAGAATAACGGAGGTGTCAACATATTGGGTACCACAGCCGAGAACATCGACAATGCCGAAGACCGTCACAAATTCTCAGCAATGCTCGACACTATCGGAGTCGACCAGCCTAAGTGGCAGGAGCTTACCAGTCTTCAGGATATCTACGATTTCGTGGATAAAGTGGGTTTCCCTGTTCTGGTCCGTCCTTCATACGTCCTCTCCGGAGCGGCTATGAACGTTTGTTCAAACAAAGGCGAGCTGGAAGGATTCCTGAAACTGGCCGCCAACGTATCTCAGAAGCACCCTGTAGTTGTAAGCTGCTTCATCCAGCACGCTAAGGAGATTGAGTTCGACGCGGTTGCCCGCAAGGGTGAAATTGTTGCTTACGCTATCTCCGAGCACATCGAGTTCGCCGGAGTCCACTCTGGTGACGCCACTATTCAGTTCCCTCCTCAGAAGCTTTATGTGGAGACTGCCCGCCGTATCAAGAAGATTTCCCGCAAGATTGCCGAGGCTCTTCAGATCAGCGGTCCTTTCAACATTCAGTTCCTTGCCAAAGAGAATGACATCAAGGTTATCGAGTGTAACCTGCGTGCTTCAAGAAGCTTCCCGTTTGCTTCCAAGGTGCTTAAGATCAACCTTATAGAACTTGCCACCAAGATTATGATCGGCGAAGATATAGTTCCTCCTCAGAAGCGCGCCTTCGCCCTGGACTACGTTGGCATCAAAGCTTCCCAGTTCTCATTCAGCAGACTTCAGGGAGCCGATCCTGTCCTCGGAGTGGATATGTCTTCAACAGGTGAAGTGGGCTGCATCGGCGACAATTCCGACGAAGCCATTCTCAAGTCAATGCTTTCAGTAGGTTACAAGATTCCTAAGAAGAGAATCCTGATATCTTCCGGAGACGGCGCACAGAAAGCGCAGTTGCTCAGTGCGTGCAAGTTACTGATAGAGAATAATTTCGAGCTATACACCACAGCCGGTACCTATAAGTACTGCGTTGAGAACAATATCCCTGCTACCCAG
>JAGDBY010000047.1 GCA_017958765.1 Bacteroidales bacterium
AAAGACCTGCAGGACAGTGACATTATAAAGCTTATTCAGAAACTGGCAAAACAGAGAAAAGAATCTGCAGACCAATATGTTGCAGCTGGAAGGAAAGACCTTGCAGACAACGAGATGGTAGAGGCCGCCATTCTGGAAAAATATCTCCCGGCACAGCTTACTCCTGAAGAGGTTGAAGCTCAGTTAAGGCAGATTATTGAAGAGGTAGGCGCTAAAAGCGAGGCCGATATGGTCAAGGTTATGGGAGCGGCCACCAAGAAACTGGCCGGACTTTCCGACGGCAAGACTATCTCAACGATTGTAAAACAGCTTCTCAGCTAAGATGAGACTGGTAATACAACGCTGCTTGCAGGCATCGGTGCACATCGACGGAAAGCTGATCTCCTCGATCGGCAACGGGATGCTCATTCTCGTAGGTGTGGAGACAGGAGACACCGCAGAAGATGCCAAGTGGCTGGCAGCCAAAACCTCAGCCCTGCGCATTTTCGATGATGAGAACGGGGTAATGAATCTGAGCGTAACCGATGTGGGCGGAGAAGTTCTGGCCGTGTCACAGTTTACCCTCACCGCCTCTACGAAAAAAGGGAACAGACCGTCCTACATCAGGGCGGCCGGCCACGAAACTGCCGTTCCTCTGTATGAAGAATACTGCCGCCTCGTAGGGGAGGCAATTGGCAAAGAGGTGGGCAAAGGTGTCTTCGGAGCCGATATGCAGGTATCCCTGGTCAACGACGGCCCGGTCACGATAATAATTGACTCCAGAATAAAAGAGTGATTACTCTGCAATAATGCAGAAGTTGTCGGCATCCGACAGAATCGGGAACTTGTCCCTGTAGACTTGCAGCGCGGTCAGGTCCAATTCTGCCGTGACGATGCCCTCTGTATCGTTGTCAATCAAAGCCAGATTGATTCCGTAAGGGTTTATCACTCTTGTCCCTCCGTTGTACTCACAGAGCGGATCAATACCGATCCTGTTCACAGCGCACACATAGCACTGATTCTCAATAGCACGTGCGGAGCACAGAGAGTCCCAGGCGATTCTGCGTACTGACGGCCAGGAAGCAATGCACAGGATCACGTCATAGTCATCCCTGTTCCTGAGCCATACCGGAAAGCGCAGGTCGTAACATACTGTTAGAAGGAATCTTACCCCTCTCCACTCCACTATGACACGGTTGTTGCCGGCAGTGTAAGCGGCCTTCTCGCCTCCGTAGGTGAACAGGTGCTTCTTGTTGTAGAATGTTACCTTGCCGTCGGGCTTTACGAAATAAAACCTGTTGTAGTAGATGCCCCCTTCGTTGACGGACACACCGCCTGCAACAGCGCAGTTATTCTTTTTGGCAATAGATTTCATCCAGCGTAAGGAAGGGTACGGAGATTTCTCAGCCTCCTGCGCCGGATTCATCACAAAACCTGTCGAGAACATCTCGGGCAGAACTATCAAATCCACCGAGTTTCTGACTATTCCGAAAAGATCCTCCAAATGCTCGTGATTTGCTTTAGGATCACACCAAATAATATTTTGTTGTACGAGAGATACTTTCATTATATTTTTTATCTGTCCTCTACAAAGTTAATTATAAATTTCTTTATTATTTTTGTTATTTCAGAGGTAAGAACAAAAGTAGTATCAGATGAACGACATTGCCCTTTCAAGCCTGCTTAATTTATTCGCATTATTCGGTTCTGAGAATAATATCGATATAGAACAGGCCCTCGATCACGTCTCCAACTACTTGGTCAATGCTTTCGGTATCCGCAATCCTAAATCCTATCTCAATCTCTACAATGACTTAAGAGGATTCTACGATGAGTTCAAAGAGATTGACAAAGAGGAGATTATCACCGGTATCTGCGCCAAACTGAAGGGGAAGATTACCAAGGCGGACCAGGGAGCGATGGTGCTCCGTCTTTTAGAATTCTGCAGCACCAACAGAGACCAGTTCCACATAAACAATCACATTATCCGCAAGGTTGCCCAGGAGTTTGAAGTGTCGGAAAACACCTACACCAAGTACACCGACTTTATTCTTGGGAATCCGAGTGAAAACGTCCTGGTCATCCCTCTGGAGAATAATGCCGGAACTCTCAAGACTCTCTGGCTGAAAGCGCACAACGTTCTGTTCTTCAGTTATATCGGCGACAAGACCGTTCTGATGAACGACATCCCTGTCATAAGCGGCATCTATCAGCTGTGGCAGCAGAGCGGAGTGCTGAAAAGCCGTCACTTCTCCCCTGTCTACTACTCTTCCATCATCAGGATGTACAGCAAAGAGGATGTGGGCAATGAAGTGGTCCTCTGCGGAAGAGACATCAACTTCAGGTTCAAACAGGGCGGAGACAACGGAATGCATAATTTCAGCTTCACTCTCCGCAGCGGTCAGCTTGTGGCGATTATGGGAGGAAGCGGCGTTGGAAAGTCAACACTCCTTTCACTTCTGAACGGAAGCCTGATACCTCAGCAAGGCTCTATAACCATCAACGGCCACTCGATCAACGAGCCTGGGGCCAAGGACCTGATAGGTTTCGTCCCTCAGGACGACCTGCTGATAGAAGAGCTGACGGTCTATCAGAACCTCTTGTACACCGCAAAACTCTGCTTTGACAATATGGACGAGGCCACCCTCCACGAGAAGGTGATGTCGATGCTCAAGCAGCTGGGACTTGACCAGGCCAAGGACCTGAAGGTGGGCTCTCCTATCAACAAGTTCATTTCCGGCGGCCAGCGAAAGAGGCTGAACATAGCCCTGGAGCTTATCCGCGAGCCTGCCATCCTCTTCTTGGATGAGCCGACCTCCGGACTCTCATCGTCCGATACGGAGAAAGTGATCGACCTGCTCAAAGAGCAGACCGACAAAGGGAGGCTGATAATAGCCAACATCCACCAGCCGTCTTCGGACGTATTCAAGCTGTTTGACCGGCTGTGGCTGCTGGACAGAGGCGGATATCCCATCTACGACGGAAACCCTATCGACGCCATCTCCTATTTCAAGATGGCCGCCAACTATGCCGACGCAGAGACTTCTGCCTGCCCTACCTGCGGAAACGTAAATCCTGAACTGATTCTCAACATCATAGACGAGAAAGCCATCGACACCACCGGACATCTGTCGGAGAAGAGAAGATTCTCTCCTCAGGACTGGCACGACCTCTACCTGAAAAACAGGAGCGATATGCCGCCGGTTGAGACAGCCGACGTACCTGATAACAACCAGAAGCGTCCTGGCAGACTCAAACAGATGCTCATATTCCTCAAGAGAACCATAAGCAGCAAGATTACCAACCTGCAATATATGGCAGTCACACTGCTCGAAGCTCCTCTTCTGGCTCTGATATGCGCCCTTCTGACTCACTTCGTCTCCGATTCGGGCGTCTATACGGTTATGGACAATAAGAACCTGGTTTCCTACTTCTTTATGGCGATCATCGTCTCCATCTTCCTGGGAATGTCCGGGAGTGCGGAGGAGATTATAAAGGACAGGGCTCTGCTGAAGAGGGAAAAATTCCTGAACCTCTCATATGCCAGCTACATAGAGTCTAAGATCATCTATATGGCAGGCGTCTGCCTGATTCAGACTCTGCTCTTCATCCTGGTAGGAAACGCCATAATGCAGATACACGGGATGTTCTGGACCTGGTGGCTAATCCTGTTTATATCTGCCTTTGTCGCGAGTCTGACAGGCCTGTTACTGTCTCAGATAATGAGCTCTGTAGTAGCTATTTATATTACAATTCCTATTCTCCTTATCCCTCAGATTCTGCTGTGCGGACTCGTGGTCCATTTCGACGACCTGAACCCTAACAGCGAGAACGGGAACGTCCCTATTATCGGAGACTTCATCCCTTCGAGATGGGCATTCGAGGCGCTGGCCGTTTCCAACTTCTCGCAGAATAGATACGAGAGACTTTTCTTCGACCAGGATAAGGAACGCTATGAGGTTCTATACTACGAAAGAGCTATTGCGTACGAACTGGAGTCGCAGCTTGAGACAAGAGTCGATGAGATTCAGAAGGGAATCCCTGAGGATCCTAAGCACCTTGCCGTCATCAGGACCGAGCTGCCGCGTCTGGCGCAGTTCTGCAGAATGAAGCCCTACT
>JAGDBY010000048.1 GCA_017958765.1 Bacteroidales bacterium
CGTAGTCTCTGCCCATCGCCAGAGCGCGCTCTATGACGCTTCTGACGTGATCCTCGCGGTGCGCTCTGTCAAAACCTGCGTACTGAGGAATGATCTCCGACTCTATGTAGTTTACGATTTCGGGATTCATTCTACTCGATCTCCATCTTGTCTTTCATATTGTTGCTGTAGGCGCGCCACTTGTCGATGAGGGCCTGCATATCGGCCGGAATCTCCGAGTCGAAGAATATCTCCTTCTTGGTGCGGGGATGGACGAATCCGAGGGTCTTGGCGTGGAGGGCCTGGCGCGGTAGAATCTCGAAACAGTTGTCTATGAACTGTTTATACTTTGTGTAGATAGGTCCTTTGAGCACCCTGTCTCCGCCGTAGCGGTCGTCGTTGAACAGGGGATGGCCTATGTAGTTCATATGGACGCGTATCTGGTGGGTACGGCCGGTCTCAAGGACACATTCTACGAGAGTGACATATCCGAACCTCTCCAGCACTCTGTAATGGGTGATCGCAGTCTTGCCCTGTTCACCGTCTGGAAATACCTTAAACCGCATTCTGTCGTTAGGATCGCGGCCTATGTTCCCCTCGACGGTGCCGCTGTCTTCGGCTATGTTTCCCCATACGATAGCCACGTATTTGCGTTTAATAGTGTGCTCGAAGAACTGTTTGGCCAGAATCATCTGGGACTCGTCGTTCTTGGCCACGAGCAGCAGTCCGCTGGTGTCCTTGTCGATCCTGTGGACGAGAATACCCATTCTCTCATCCTCGGCATCTGCATCCTGGCTCAGGCCGAGATGATAGGCCAGGGCGTTGATAAGAGTCCCTGAGAAGTGTCCGAATCCCGGGTGAACCACCAGTCCTGACGGCTTGTTGACTACCAGCAGATCGTCATCTTCATACACAATGTCGAGCGGAATATTCTCAGGTCTGATCTCCAGCCCTCTCCTCTGGTACGGGAGCATAATGGTGATGACGTCGAGAGGCTTCACTTTGTAGTTGGCCTTCACAACCACGTCATTTACACGCACATAGCCTGCCTCTATCGCCAGCTGGATGCGGTGGCGGGAGGTCTGCTCCATATGATTGGTGATGTATTTGTCGACTCTCAGCTGGCTCTGCCCTTTGTCGGAGACGAAGCGATAGTGCGCGAACATCTCCTGTTCGAGGTCCTCGGGAAGCTCAAGCTCAAGATCTTCTTTATCGGATGACATCGCTGAGTTTGACGGAATCTATCGTTAGGTAAATTGAGACGTTTGAGCCGTATCTAGCCGGAACAGAAGGGATGAATACCGTGTCGTTGGCAGGTCTTATGACATCCGGATTCTGGCGGTATACTTTTGCATTCAGCGAGTCGGAATAGGTCTTTACCGAGTTATCGTAAACTACGCTTCCAAGGTTGAGAGAATTATAATGAATAGCGCTGGAAGCGTCGTAATAGTTCATACCCTTCACATAAGGGACGTCGGTTATGACCGACTCAGGATTGAGGCCCAGCAGGAGGTCGATGCTGCTTTCAGTCTCCACAAGCTCGCCCGCTCCGATATCGTCATTACGGTACAGCTGGCCCAGAACATTGTTTGTGGCCATATCCTCCACATAGATCAGCTTGCCGATATAAAGCCCTTTGGCCGCTATCTCGGCGCTCGCCTGCCTCAGTGAGAGGCCTACCAGTTCAGGCATTGCAACCTTCTGAGACTGAGAAGAATTGACGGTAAGGAGAATTCTGCGGTTCTTCTTGACTGCAGAGCCTGCTTTAGGATTCTGAGAATAGACGGCGCCTTTGTCAAGCCTCTTGACATACACAGAATCGATCACTTCGAGTCTGAACGGCCCTTTAGCTGCGATTTGCTGCGCCTCGGCCAGAGAGAGCCCGTAGAAATCGGGAACAATGATCTCCTTGTTGTGTCTTGTAAACCTGTTAAGAAATACTGAAGTGGCAATCAGAATGAATGCTACGAAAATCAACCCTAAAATGAGGTTTCTTGGAATATTTACGTTTCCTTTTGCCATTAACGCAAATATACAACAAAAAAAGCATTCGAAGGAATGCTTTTTTAACTCTGAGAACTTGTCTTCAGAAGAAACTGTAAGTTTCTTACGACCGTGACGACGGCGGGCAGCAAGAACTCTGCGTCCGTTTGGAGTGGACATTCTCTCGCGGAAGCCGTGTTTGTTACGTCTTTTTCTGATTGAAGGTTGAAATGTACGTTTCATTATTATCGATAATTATTTGTTTCAATTTTGGGTTGCAAAAGTAAAAACTCTCTTTCAAATAACCAAATTTATCGGCTGATAATGAGCATCTTTTTTTCACTGAACCATTCCTGGTTGAAAAAATCGCTTATTTCGATAATTGTGAAGAACTTGGGGTTGAGAAGCTTTTTGCCGACGGCTCTGTCTATCTCTTCATCCAAGTCTCCTCCCTTCAAGTAGATAACTCCCTTCTTATAGCTGTTTTTGACCCACGGCAGAAAGTTGTCCAGACTTGTCACTGCGCGGCTTACAACCCAGTCGAAAGACCTTCCCAGGCTTTCTGCACGGGCGTTTACGCAGATAACATTCTCGAGCCCCAGCTGTGAGGCTACGTCCTGAGCTACCTTTATTTTCTTACCGACGGAGTCGCACAGAGTGAACTTCACATCGGGGAACATCACTGCCAGAGGAATCCCCGGGAAGCCTCCTCCGGTGCCGAGATCGAGGACAGTGCACCCCTCTTCGAAACGGCTCTTGCCGATCAGGGCGATCGCCAGGCTGTGAAGCACGTGGTGGGTGTAGAATCCGTCCATATCCTTGCGTGAGATGACGTTGATTTTGCTGTTCCAGTCATCGTAAAGGGGCTTCATCGCGGCAAACTGCTCTTTCTGCCGCGGTGTCAGGTCGGGAAAATATTTCAGTATCTCTTCCATAATTAATGAGCCTCGAGCCAGTTTTCTCCCTTGTTGCAGTCCACTACAAGGGCTACGGACATTTTGTAAACATTCTCCATCTCTTCGGTCACCATTCTCATCAGCCTGTCGGTCTCGGAAGGGACTGCGTCGAATATCAGCTCGTCGTGAACCTGCATCACCATC
>JAGDBY010000049.1 GCA_017958765.1 Bacteroidales bacterium
CACTCATCCAGGACATATTTCTGTCTCTTGAGCTGTTCGTAAGAAGCAAGTTTGCTTGTAAGGGCAGACACCTCGTTGTTTAGCAGAGTAAGAACACTTGGATTGTTAAGCAATTCTTCAACTGAAGAGAATGCGATTTTGTTATTCTCTGCAAGGGATTTGAGGTTCTCTTTGTTGACCGTAATGATAGCGGATGCGAACTTCTGGCTTTCTCCGATGATAATGCAGTTGTCAAACAGGTAAGACTGGTTAATCAGCGTCTCAATAGCCTGCGGGGCTATATATTTGCCGTTGGAGAGCTTGAAAATCTCCTTTTTACGGTCTGTAATCTTCAGGAATCTGCCCTCTTCCATATATCCTATATCGCCGGTATGGAAGAATCCGTCTGAATCGATTGCCTGGGCAGTCTGCTCAGGGTTTTTATAGTAGCCGAGCATCACGTGAGGGCCTTTTGTGAGGATTTCACCGTCATCTGCAAACTTAATCTCAGTCCCTTCGATGATGGTTCCTACGGTTCCGATCTTGTTTATACCCTCTTTAGGATTGTTGACGGCTATTACAGGAGAGGTCTCAGTAAGGCCGTATCCTTCGAAAATATTCATCTTAGCTGCATTAAAACAGCGGATTATCTTCTCCTGAATACTGCTTCCGCCGCTTACAACCGTAAGCTCATGACCTCCCAGATTCTCTCTCCACTTGCTGTACACCAATTTGTCGGCAATCTTGAGTTTAAGCAGGTAGAAAGGGTTCTTATTGTAGTAGTCGAAGTTATTTGCCAGGTCCATAGCCCAGAAGTAGATCTTCTGTGAAATGCCTTTCAAATTCTTTCCGGCAGCCTCGAATTTACCGTACATAACCTCCAGCACGCGAGGTACTCCGCAGAACATATCTCCGTGACAATCAGCAAGATCGGCCGCAAAGCTGCCGATATTCTCAGCATAGTAAATACTCATTCCCCTCTCCTGATAGTGGTAACTCATAGTCCTCTCATAAGCGTGGCAGAGAGGCAGGAAGCTGATAGCCTTTTTGTCCGGTCCGTTTGTGACTCTGATGGCGTGGCCGTGGGCGTCAAAGGTAAGGTTGCGGTGACTGAGCATCACACCTTTCATCTGACCGGTAGTGCCGGACGTATAAACGATTGAGACACAGTCATTAGCGTCTGTCTCGGCTATATTCTTGGCAATCTGAGCCTCGAGCTCTTCTTTATTGCTCCCTTCTCCTTCCTTGAGGAAGTCTCTGAAGCAGAAAAGTGTGTCAGAATCATCCAGAAGAATGATTTTGAACTCCCTGTCGATAGAATCGGCAGCCGGTTTGATCTTATTGTAAAGAGTCTCGTTGCCTACGAAAATAACCTGAGCGTCAGAGTGATTGAAAATGAAAGAGAACTCCTCTGTACTCAGGGTAGGATAAATAGGAACGTGAATCATATGGGCAAGAGCTGATCCCATATCTATAAAGTTCCATTCAGGTCTGTTCGGAGTGACGGAAATTACTTTGGTGTCGCGGGGATAACCCATTGCCAATAAGGCTCTTGCAACAGCGTGTGAGTAGTTTACATAATCCTTTACACTGTATTTGATCCATCCCTGACGGGTCTTTCTGGCAAGCATATCGTCTTTTTCCGGAACAAGCTGTTCCAGATGCGTCAAGTAGTCAAATAACCGTGTAA
>JAGDBY010000050.1 GCA_017958765.1 Bacteroidales bacterium
GATTTCAACCGATGCGCCGCGGCTCTCGATGATAGGAATCTTCAGGGAGAACACTCCGTCGGCATTGGTGACTGTGGCTATGTTTGTCTTGGACAGAGTGACCGAAGACAGATAGACCGGTTCTGAAGTCGCGTTGTCAGTTACTTTACCCCAGACCATGTAGTAGTCCTGGGCGTTTACGCTCGCGCACGCCAGAAACGCAAAAAACAATAGTGTGAAGAGCTTTTTCATTTTTTTGATTGCTTAAAGTTACTATCTGTAGAGACCTGTGCGGTCGAGAATGTGATTCAGGTTAGCGAGGCCGTAAGCGATGATAGCAGTGATTGTGACTGTATTCTGTTGATTCTCAGGAATCATCTTGTTGTAAAGGTCACGGTCTGTGTGCCAGATGTCACTGTAGTTGAAATTGCTTCCGGTAGGCTCACCCTGATCGAATGAGATGGTAGGAACACCGTTCATTGCAAAGTATGCGTGGTCTGAGCCGCTTGCAGTTGTAGGTCTCGGACCGGCAGGAGTTGTACGTTTCTTAACTTCGAAAGGAACTACGCCTTTGAGAGGGGCGCTTACCGCTACGAAATCATCGTACATTGCAGGGATTACGGTTGCTCCGGTAGGAACTGTAGGACCTCCGTCACGGTTGAAGTAGTTGGAGATCTTAGGCATCATATCCATATGATTCTCAACATAGTGTTTTGAGCCCCAGAGACCGAACTCTTCGGCTGCCCACAATGCGAGAATGATGGTTCTCTTAGGTTTTGCGCCTGCTGCTGCAAGGACGCGGCCAACTTCCATAGCCACTGTGGTACCCACTGCGCAGTCAACTCCGCCGGTAGCAGCGTCGTAGCTGTCAAGGTGACCGCCTACGATAACGTACTCGTCAGGATATTCTGTGCCAGGGATCTCTGCAAATACATTGTGGTATTTGATAGGGCCGAGGCGGAAGTGGTTGCGGATATCGAATTCGAGTTCGATTCTCTCGCCGCGCTCCACGATGTGGAGAATTTCATTGTATTGATCTGCATCCAGTTTGATGTCAGGAAGGTCAGGAAGAGTCTCCCAAGTCATGCTCATGATATTCTTTCTGTCATAGAGAGCTCTGATTGGAACTGGAGCTGACTGAATGATACCGAGAATGCCGGCTGCTTTCATCTCTTTGTAGAACAAAGCAGGAGTCTTGCGGAGCGGAAGAGGATCCTGAGTCTTGAGTGCATCGTACTGAGCCTGCAGTTTAGCTTTCTTAGAAGCGTTCTTCTCAGCTGCAATCTGTTTTGCAAGATTGTCTTTCTGAGTCTGAATCTCTCTGTTTTTAGCCTGAATGCCGCGGTTTACGACATTGAGGCTGTCATTGTATGCCATATCAGCTTTACGTGCCTTGTCGCCGTTTTCGCTGTAGTCGATAGGCCATCCGTCATTTGAGCCGTTGATAAGAACCCAGGCGCCTTTGAGAGTGCCTTTGATCTTCTCGAATTCAGCCAAAGAAGTAGGCTCCTTTACAACGTGTCCTCTCTGTACGCCTACGGTACCTGCTGTGTATGAAGGAGTTGCAAAGTGAAGGGTAGAGTTGCTTCCGCCGATCATACGGCCGAACCAAGGACCTCTCTCGAATCCGATAGGAACTTCACCTACCTCTTCGCGGTAAGTCTTCAGTCCCCAGCTCTTGAACATATACTCAGCCCAGTTGCAGGCAGTCTCGTATGCAGCGGAACCGATGATTCTGCCGCCGATTCTGTTGGTGAGCTGGTCTTCCCAAGTCATAACCTGGTTGTTGGTAGTACATTCATCCAAAATTTTCTTGATTACAGGGTCATTAGCCTGTGCGAAAGTCACTTGCAAGCAAGCGAACAGTGCAATTGAGAATGTTAATAGTTTTTTCATTAGGTTAGTTATAGATTAATTAAAGTATTCTGTTCCTCTATAATCGGCGGCCAGTTCACAGGAGCGGTCACCGTAATTTCCTCTTTTTTGGTCGGATGTATGAAGCTTATCTTCCTGGCGTGCAGGCTTATACCTCCGTCCTTATTGGAGCGCGGAGCTCCGTATTTCAAATCGCCTTTGATGGGGCATCCTATCGCGGCCAGCTGACATCTGATCTGGTGGTGTCTTCCTGTGAGAAGCTCCACCTCGATGAGATGGTACCTGTCAAAACTCTTCAGCAGCCTGTAGCGAAGTCTCGCTTCCTTTGCGTCCTGACGCGGCCTGTCGTAAGCGTAGGACTTGTTCTGCTTCTCGTTGCGGGAGAGGTAGTGCACCAGCTCTCCCTGTGCGGGATCAGGCTTGGCATAGGTGAGGGCCCAGTAGGTCTTGTGCACTTGTCCTGTGCGGAACGCCTCGTTCATCCTCTCGAGGCACTTGCTGGTCTTGGCGAAGACCGTTATGCCACTGACAGGCCTGTCAAGACGGTGGGGCACACCTATAAATACTTGTCCCGGTTTGTCATTACGCTGCGCTATGAAAGCCTTCAATGTCTCGCTCAGAGGCTCATCTTCCGTCTTATCGCCCTGCACAATCTCTCCGACACGCTTGTTAAAGACGATCAGATGATTGTCCTCATAGAGTATTCTTGCCTGTAAATCAGCAAATTCCGCATCATCAAGCGCCCTATAGTACATAACGGCAAACAATAACTCTCAAATTTACGAAAAATGCACGAGAATAACAATACTGCCACAATGTCAGTTTTTTTGAGTTGGCACAATGTTCGATATTAGAGAATGCAAACGTTGAAATAATAAAAAAGGATATATATTATGGGAAAAATTATTGGAATTGACCTTGGTACTACGAATTCATGCGTAGCGGTCATGGAAGGAAATGAGCCTGCTGTTATCATCAACAGTGAAGGTAAAAGAACTACTCCATCAGTTGTGGCTTTTGCCGACAACGGTGAGAGAAAGATCGGTGACCCTGCAAAACGTAAGGCAATCACCAACCCTAAGAAGACCATATTCTCTATCAAGAGATTTATGGGCGAAACTTATGACAGAACAGTTAAAGAGGCTGAAAGAGTCCCTTACATCGTAAAGAAAGGCGACAACAACACCCCTAGAGTTGAGATCGACGGACGTCTCTATTCTCCTCAGGAGATTTCGGCAATGGTTCTTCAGAAGATGAAGAAGACTGCTGAAGACTATCTGGGTCAGACAGTTACAGAAGCCGTTATCACAGTTCCTGCATACTTCAGCGACAGTCAGCGTCAGGCTACCA
>JAGDBY010000051.1 GCA_017958765.1 Bacteroidales bacterium
GAGAGTCCCGGAAGCGATGGCACTACGCTTTCAATATCGAGAACCGAAGCGGGGTCCACTGCCTTATCCAAACCGCCAATCTTCTCTACCACAGCATAATAGCTTCTTCCCCTCAGGGGTACTACAACCCAACTTCCCTCTCGGACCAATTCAGCGAATGCTTCCGGAACAGAATAAGTGACGGCGCCCCTTAACTTCAAGGGGAGCATCACGTCAACGTATTTCTTTGAAGTAGCTATTGCTTCTTTATTTTAATCTTCATCCCCGGATAAATCTTTGAATTGCGGGAGAAGCCGTTTATTGTCAAAATATCATGAAGAGTAACTCCGGAGAATCTGTTGGCGATGTCCCAGAGGGTATCTCCCTTCTTGACGGTGTACATCACGAAACCGTCGGTGGAAGTGGTTGTGGCAGGTGCTGCGGATGAGGATGAAGATGTGCTCGGCGCCGCGCTCTTGCCGTAGATTCTCAGATTCTGACCGACCCTGATAGTGTTGCTCTTAAGGTTGTTCCAGCTCTTGATGTTAGCCACGGTAGTGCCGTATCTGGAAGCGATACCGCTCAAGGTCTGTCCGCTGGTAACCTTGTGGGTGATATAAGTTCCGTCTGCGATAGCAGTGACCCCGGAATTAATCTCCTTGATCTTTACAGGGTTGAAATATACACTGTCTTTATATCCGTAGATCTCATTCTCCTTATCCACAAATGCCATAGAGTAATTGTAAGGCAAGCGGAGAATGTACTCTTTCTTGTCTCCCGGGATTATGTCGAAGAGGTACTGAGGATTGAGATCCCTCAGCTCTTCCATCGAGATGCCCAGATTCTCTGAAATCTGCCCGAAGTGGAGATTCTTCGTAACGT
Organism: Bacteroidales bacterium; assembly: GCA_017958765.1. Lineage (GTDB taxonomy): Bacteria > Bacteroidota > Bacteroidia > Bacteroidales > UBA932 > Equibacterium. The sequence continues at coordinate 862 of JAGDBY010000051.1, forward strand.
GGAATGTATCTACGTGAGGAGGAAGGGTTGTCGCCGCAGGGACGATATTGTGCTCCTTATAGTATTCCAATGTGTAAAGAGCTCCCACGAACGCAGGAACGTATCCGCGGGTCTCGCGGGGGAGATATTTATACACTTCCCAGAAGTCCTTTCCTCCGCCCGACCTTCTGATAGCCTTGTTCACATTGCCTGCGCCGCAGTTATACGAAGCTATAGCCAGCGACCAGTCCCCGAAGATGTCGTAAGAGTCGCGGAGATACCTTGCAGCGGCTCTGCAGGATGCCACAGGGTCGAAACGCTCGTCCACATAGGAGTCGATATCCAGGTTGTAGGTCAGAGCGGTTTTGTACATAAACTGCCACATACCCTTAGCCTTGGCTCTGGATACAGCTTTCTGATTAAGCGCGGACTCGATTACAGCCATCGCCTTCAGCTCCACAGGGAGGTCGTACTCGATCAGAATCTCCTCGAAAATAGGTAGATAATACTTGCCGAGTCCCAGAATCTGCTCGATTTTACCCGGCATTTTCTGGGTATATTGGATTATGTAGTTGCGGACATAGTTGTTGTAAGGGATCTTGATGTAGGAATTCATCTTGTTCAGACGGGCGATATACACTGAGTCCGGAACGTCCGATGCGAAAACTGCATCCTCTACATCAACCAGATCTGCATCAAGGGTGTTTGCAAGATTGTGCTGAAGATACCAGATTGTCAGCAGAGAATCGGTCTGGCGCTGCAGATCCTCAATCTCGACAGGAAGGTCCTGCTCTTCCCCCGTAAAAGTATTGTCCTCGTCACTTACCATATTGATGGCGCTTGTAAACTCGTCGTAAAGCGTCTGCAGGGAGTCTATTTTAGCATTCAGCACCTGGATGGAGTCTTTAAGCTGGTTGATTTGATTGAATCCGAAAATCTGTGCCGACGCTATGTTTGAAGAGCAGACCAGAATGAAAGACAAGAGAAGAATGCTTTTTTTCATATTATTTAATGGTAAGTGAAAGGTTTAATCCGAATGCATTGGGTGCACTGACAAGTGTTTTGGACGGGTTCAGAGGAGAAATCAGCGTCGGGCTTATGTTCAGTGACAGGTCGTCGCTGACATTGAAGTCGCTCATATAAGCGAATACGTTGGCGTCTATAATGTTGAGAGCGTAAACTATTACCGTTGCCAGAATAGAGTAGTCTCTGTATCGGCGATATAAATCTCTGTAATATTTAGCCTGGTCGGCAGGAATCTGACCTGTGTAACCGCTTCCCGGAGTGATTATCATCTCGTAGTCATAGCGGAAACGCTTGTACTGTAAGTCGTTGTAGTGCCAGGTGTAGGCGCAGATTGCCAGACCACCGTACCAGATAGGAATGTGCCACCAGTCTCCGTTATAAGCTTGGCCGAGGCCCGGGAGCAATGCAGAATAGACGGCAGCCTTACCGGGATGAGGTTTTCTGTCCACTTTCTTGCGGACGGCTCCGTCCAGCATAGAGCCCCAGTACATCAGGGCTGCCCCCGCATAGCTCAAATAGCTGTACGTTCTGTATACAGGATCTTCGGTCTGCTGATAGAGCTTGTTCATCCTGATACCGCCGTAGATGCCGGCTCCTATTCCGCCGTAGATAATCGGCAGCTTCCAGTAGTCCTTGTTGTATATCTGCATACTGCCCGGCATAATGATCGAACTGAGCAGCGCATACCCCATTTTGAGCTCTTCCTTGCCGGCAAGACCTCTGTACATTGTCGCGAATGAGAATCCCTTCAGAGTATCGGCGGGAATATCGCTTTCGGGGTTTACGGAACCGCTCTGCTCGTTGGCGCCTGGAGGAGGTGCAGACAAACCGGTGGAGACAGTGTTCCTGAATTGCGCATTTAAAGCGGATGTTGCGCAAACTAAACACAGTAATATCAATAAGAATCTTCGCACCGGGGATGACCGTTAAAAGTTATTGCCTTCCAAATCCTGCAAGAAACGTGCTAGCTCGCTCTCGTCGGCGAACTTTATAGTGAGCTTTCCGCTGCCGTTAGGCAAGGTTTTGAGGGAAATTCTGTTCTTAAAATATTTTCCCATAACCTCCAGCAGGCGGTAATAATTGTCAGAAAGGTTTTGTTTTTTATTCTCTTTGACGCTCTCTTTTTCAGCGTTGAATCTCTCTATCGCCTCTTCCAATGCTCTGACTGACAGATCTCCCAGGACGGTTTTCTCGCAGAAAGCAAGCTGAGAATCCTCTTCCGCAAGTGACAGAAGAACTTTGGCGTGACCTACGCTGATGGCACCCGTCCTCAAAGCTTTCTGAATCTCTGCCGGAAGCTTGAGCAGTCTGAGAGAGTTCGCCACGGAAGCACGCTTCTTTCCCACTCTGTCGGCCATGCTTTCCTGAGTGAGATTGCACTCCTCCATAAGTCTGCGGAAACTGAGCGCGGTCTCGATAGGATCGAGGTCCTGACGCTGGATATTCTCCACAATGGCCATCTCCAGCATATCTGTATCTCCGGCTTGGCGGACATATGCGGGAACGCTCTTCAGGCCCGCCTTCTTAGCTGCTCTGAAACGTCTTTCACCGCTTATAATCTGATATTTACGTGCCGATAACTGGCGGACGGTGAGGGGTTGGATGATGCCGACATTCTTGATAGATTCTGCCAGCTCGTTCAGCGCCTCCGGGTCAAACTCGGTACGGGGCTGGAACGGGTTCGGTTCTATCTCGGATATAGGGATCTCATAGGTCAAGACCGAAGCCTTGTGAGGGGCGGCCTCGACCGGAGCATTCTTCGGCTGAAGGTCGTTTGCATCTCCCAGCAAAGCGCTCAACCCTTTACCTAATGCGTTTCTTTGTGCTGCCATTACGAATCTCTGTTTACAATTTCTGCTGCCAAATTCATATAGTTGCCTGTACCCGACGATATTGCGTCGTACAGAATAGCCGGCTTGCCGTGGGACGGCGCCTCGGACAGTCTGACATTACGGGTGATGATGGTGTTGAAGACCATATCGGCAAAGTGGGCCTTCACGTCGTCCACCACCTGGTTGTGAAGTCTCAGACGGCTGTCGAACATAGTGAAGAGGAACCCTTCTATAGAGAGTGACGGATTGAGCCTTGTCTGTACTATCTTGATGGTATTGAGCAACTTACCGAGTCCTTCAAGGGCGAAATACTCGGGCTGTACCGGGATTATTACAGAATCGGCCGCCGTCAGGGCATTTACAGTGATAATGCCAAGGGAAGGAGAACAGTCTATGATTATGTAGTCGAAATCATCTGCCACCTGACCGAGAACTTCCTTCATCACCGCCTCGCGGTTCTCCAGATTCATCATCTCGCTCTCGGCGCCGACCAGGTTGATATGGGAAGGGACGACTTTCAGATACTCCAGCTCGCTGTCGAGAATGGTATCCTTGAGCTTCACTTCACCCTCCATCGCCTCATAGAGAGTCTTCCCGTCGGAAGAGTCCGGATTGAAGTTCAGGCCCGAGGTAGAATTAGCCTGCGGATCGGCATCCACCAATAGCGTTCTTTTCTCCATCACGGCAAGCGAAGCTGCCAAATTAATCGCCGTGGTAGTCTTCCCGACACCACCTTTTTGGTTAGCGATTGCAATAATCTTTCCCATTGAAAAATACTGTCTCTTTTATAC
>JAGDBY010000052.1 GCA_017958765.1 Bacteroidales bacterium
ATGCTCTCTTACTTCAGATTGGTGATCAATCCTCTGGACAACGAAGCCTTCAGGCGAATAATCAACGTTCCCGCCAGAGGTATCGGCGCAACCACGGTCAGTCACCTTTCCGCTATCTCGGCTGCGGAGGGAATCTCTATGCTGGATGCTGTGCTTCTGGATGAGGAGAAGCTCCGCGGTTACGACCTGAAGAGCGCAGCGATCTCCAAGTTGCGTCAATTCGCCTCCCAGGTATTTGAATACAATGACAGGGTGGCCCGCGCCGATGCCTACAGAATGGCACTCGAAATTGGGAATAACTTCGGTATTCTCAATGCTTTACGGGCTGACCAGTCTATCGAGGGGATTACCAAGTTAGAGAATGTGGAGGAGCTGTACAACAGCATTAAAGAGTACTGTGAAGAGCAGAAGGAACTCAGAATTGAGCTCGGAGAAGGGACTGACGAAGAGATAGTAGTGACTCTGTCGGAGTATCTGGAGAATATCACGCTTCTCTCCGCCGTGGAACGCGAAGAGGACTCCGTGGATGATGATTCTGACAATAAGATAACTATGATGACCCTCCACGCCTCAAAGGGGCTGGAGTTCCCGTATGTATATATTATCGGTATGGAGGAGAATCTGTTCCCTTCAGCTAACGATATCTCCGCCAAGGATATCGAAGAGGAGAGGCGTCTGTTCTATGTGGGAATGACCAGGGCGATGAAAGCTATCTGCCTGAGTCACGCGGAGAACAGAATGAAATGGGGTAAGAGCGAGAGCAATGCCATAAGCCGTTTTGTAAGAGAGATAGACCCTAAGTACATCGACGGAGCAATTCCTCAGGGTAGGGAGCCGCTGAGAATGTCAGGCGAGGATCTCAAACGCGCATTCATCTCCACCCCGAGAACCTCCTACAGCGGTATCAGGACCGAGCCTCGGCAGACCGTTCCGCAGCGGATCGCCCCTGTGAGAAGTTCTTCATCTACATTTGTACCGTCTCCTATAGGCGACCTGAAAGTAGGTCAGAGGATAGAGCACGACCGCTTCGGATACGGAGCGATACTCGCATTCGACGGGGACGGAGCTGATAAAAAAGCTATTGTAGAGTTTGATGATTCGGGCAGGAAAACCCTTCTTCTCAAGTATGCCAAGCTGAGAATCGCCTAGGCTTTAACCCTCTTTCTCCATATCGGCACCAGCGCTGAGAAAAGAAGCGCAGAGACTGCCAGTACAGCAAGGTTGTAGAGAACCGTGAGGAGAATATTCACGGAGTGCGGCTGAGTGATTGCAGGCCTCTGACCGTCCGCTGTTCTCACGAACGGATTCGTATAAATCTCGAAAGAATCTCCGAAGTCGGCGTGCAGTCTGATATAGGTGTCTTCAGGTTTGAAGAGATACTTGAAGACATATCCGTCGCCTGCCTCCATAAGAGTCTTCTTCCCTCCCTGGCCTATGGCCACTACGCTGTCTGCAGGGGCGGACAAATCCAGTATTATGGTGTCGTTGACAAGGGCAATATTCTCTATGTAAGGCAGTTGCATATTCTGCCGCTGCTTCTGGCCAAGATCTCCGTTGCCGAAATCAGGAGTCTTCATAGAGTAGAGATTGCCGGCGATAACGGCCTGCCTGATATCCTCATAGGACGTGCTTGCGACATTGAGGAACGACGACCTGCGGGCAAGTCTGGCCGAGTTGTCGGGGAAGTGGAGATCGTCGCTGGTAATATTTGCTGAGTAGTGACCGGCGGAGAGGGCTATATCCCAGAACTCCAAATCCTGCCCCTCATCCTCGAAACTGCTGTCTGCCTCCACGGCAACATAGCCGGAGAGTTTCTTCATCTGTGAAGGATTGAATACCCGCGACCGGTGGATGTGATTGAAGAATATGAAATCCCCGCTCTTCGCCAGTCTGTCCATCAGAAACTGCTTCTGAGAGGCGGTGAACGGAGTTAAATACTCGAAATAGCACACCTTCTCCGGGCTGAATACCAGGTGGTGATTGTTGAACAGGTTGTATCCGTGCTCATAAACGGTAACCGGGATGGAGATCTGCTCGTCCTCCCAGACCGGAGTAATCTCCATATGGTTGGATACGGTGGCGATATCATATCCGTATTTCTTGTAGAACTCTATGGTCTCTTCAGGAGAGAATTCGCACTCATTGAATATCCCGTCGACGCGTGTGTGACAGTGGAAGTTGGCGCGGCTCCAGCCGAGAGTAGAATCGAATGCGGAATACGGATTGTAGATATGCTCACCGCTGAAAGGCTGCCCTCCGCTGAAATCGAACACAGGAGCTAAATTGCTGAGAGCCAGAATGCCCAAAGCAAAAACAACAAGTGATCCGACACAGCGGACTATGATCGTCAGCAACCTTTTCATAAAACAAAAATAGCAAATTATTACCAATTAAACTCTTTCACAGGCTTAATCCCTATCAGCCCAAGGTACGATTCTACGATAGTCCCTTTTATGAAAATCTTCCGTCCCAGTACGTCGGGATTGTCCACCAGATTGGCTTCGGTTCTGATCTGGGTGCCGCTGGCAAGAGTTACCGACATACAGCTGTCAAAGAGTGTGACCGACGGAGAAGAGGCTATAGCCATACTTGACGCCGATGCAAAAGGGGGCGTGAAGCTGATGCTCGAAGCTGACGTAGAGTTGTATCCGGCCACGATGTATCCCCACACCCATACCGTTTCTCCGATATGCTGCTTGGCGCTCTCGACGCTGTAAGCTTTCTGCGCGCTGCTTCCGTCTTCGCCGTCAAAGTGGTCTCCAATGAGCAGATCCTCCGTAATATAAGTCGCTGTGGTATCAACGGCGATAGTGAATGTGGACTGAGACTCGTTGGTAGATGCCTCCAGATTGATTCTCAGCTGGACTCCTTCTTCCAGAACTCTGTTCATCAGCGGGAGTGATTCGTCAGCGGTCAGCAGGCTGAAACTGATATTGCCCGGAGCGAAGAATGCATACCTTGTCTCATTGTAACCGTAGTCCAGAGAGCCGTCGATGCCGGCCATTCTTACTGTTCCGCCCG
>JAGDBY010000053.1 GCA_017958765.1 Bacteroidales bacterium
GAAGGTATCGGTTTGGTTCTCGCAGTTGAGCAGCTCTGCGATATGCCTCGTACAATGGTGAACTGCTACGGCGACAGCTGCGGCGCAATTATTATTGCAAGAAGCGAAGGTGAGAAACTGACCGTGGACGATTAGAGGTATTCTATGAACTACAAAAAAGCCACCGTTTCAGGTGGCTTTTTTTATATCCCTCTTCCGATTTTCTTCTCTCTGATCTCCGTGGATGAGATGTCCACGGTAGGGGCGTCTATCAGCTTCAGGCCGAGGCGCTTGCAGGCTGTCTTGACTCTGTATCCGGGGCGGGGATATACCCATATCTCATAGCTGTCCAAAAGCTCGCGGGAGTTGTGCCAGTTCTCCAGCCCTTTGACATTGTCAGCGCCCATAACCAGTATCTGCTGCCATCCGGGCATGCTGTCGGAGATGTATTTGAGGGTATTTACGGTGTAATAAGGCGGATTCAGATGGAACTCGGTGTCGAGCACTTCGACGTCCAGGCCGAGCTTTGCGACATCCTTTTTAACCCCTTCCAGCCTTTTCTTAGCAGAATCTTCGAGGTCGCTTTTGAACGGGCTCTGAGGGGATACCACTACTGCGACCCTGTCAAAAGAGCCGCACTGAAGCAGGTAACGCAATACGGTGACGTGCCCTATGTGCAGAGGGTTGAATGTTCCGAAATATAGGGCCTGACGCTTCATCAGTCAGTAGATGGCGAGTTGTTCGGCCTCTTTCAGGCAGGTGGCGAGGTCGTCGTTGATGAGAATTCTGTCGAACAGCGGAGCGTAGGCTATCTCTTCCTCAGCTTTGGCTACGCGGGATTCGATGGATTCAGGGGAATCGGTGCCGCGCTTTATGAGTCTCTCCCGGAGAACCTCCACTGACGGAGCCTGGATGAAGACGGCCAGGGCGTCGTCTCCGAAGATGCGTTTCAGGTTCACTCCGCCTTTGACATCTACGTCAAAGAGGATAATGTGACCGGCTGCCCAGATGCGCTCCAGCTCGGATTTGAGTGTGCCGTAGTATTTGCCGGGATATACCTCCTCATATTCTACGAAAGCGTCTTCCGCTATCTTCTTCTCGAACTCTTCAGGTGAGAGGAAGTAATACTCTCTGCCGTTCTGCTCCTCTCCGCGGGGCGCTCTGCTGGTGGCAGAAACTGAGAGCTCCAATTCAGGGAATTTGCTCATCAGGTGGTTTACCACGGTGCTTTTGCCCGATCCAGAAGGGGCTGAAAAAATGACTACTTTCTTTCTCATGGCTTTATTCTCCGGTTTCATCGTAATTAACATTCTCCCAATCCTTTCCCACATTAGGCATCAGCCTCCGTACGGCCTTCTTGTCGTAGAAGAATCGGCTGGCGATGACGCGCACTACGGTGTAAGCTGGAATACCGGCAAGCATTCCGGCGATACCGCCGATATGGGCGGCGATCAGGATGACAATGAATATCTCAAGCGGTCTTGCGTGAATGCTTGTAGAATATATAAGAGGTTGGTATAAGAAATTGTCAATAAACTGAGCTGTGAGCATAATGGCGAGGACTATCAGGGCGAAGAGCCAGATATTCACGTTCAGGCCGATGCCCAGTCCGTACTTCAGGATGACGCAGAGCACAACTCCCAGGATCTCGCCGATGAGCGGTCCCAGATAAGGGATAATGTTGAGCAGGCCTGCGATGAAAGCGATACCTATCGCATATACGAAGCCGATTCTGGCTATTATCAGAAGTCCTAAAAAGTCCACCAGAGCCACGCCGATCATCTCAATGATCAATCCCACAAAGTAGCGTGAGAGGAGTTTCTCAATGTCCTCTATGGCGGCGCAGACTGACTGTTCTATTCTGTCCGGAGTAAGGGCGGAAATGATCTTGGTGAAGAGTTTTTCGTCCTTTATGAAGAAGAAGGAGATGAACACCACTGAGAATACTCCCACGGCGATTCCTGCGACTGTAGATGCCAGCGAGCCGATCACGCTGGATACGTTGTCTCCGTTGACAAGGTCCTTCATATGACCGAAGAGAATGTCTGAGACGTTGAGCTTGCTGCTCAGCCAAGGGAGATTGGCGGCGATCCAAGTCTGAATGTCCTCTAGAATGTTGCCGTCAGGGATGTAGTTGGTGCTGATCGAAGCGTCCCTGATAATGCCGGCCACGACAGGGATGATCTGGGTGACCACAAGCAGAATCGCGGCGAATATCAGAAGGAGTGTGAATATGGCCAGAAGCCAGTTAGGGGCCGATTTCCCTTTGATCTGAATCTTCTTGAACAGTCTCATTATAGGCTGTCCGATAAGCGATACCACGAAGGCCAGTATGATGTACACCAGCACGCTCCGGAAGTACCAGCACAGGCCGGCAACGATGGCGATTACGCCCAATTTGATCACGTATCCGGCCAATCTGTCTGTAGCCCTTTGATTCTCCATAGAAACTTCACTTTGTTACATACAAAGTTAATGATTTTTATCACTGACTTTTATTATATTTGTGATTCATTTTGAATTATTAAATCAATAAAATAATATGGTATCATACAAATCATTAGGTCTTGTTAATTCTAAAGAATTATTTAAGAAGGCCGTAGCAGGCGGATACGCTATCCCTGCTTTCAATTTCAACAATATGGAACAGATGCAAGCTATCATTCAGGCTTGCGTAGAAGAGAAATCACCGGTTATTCTGCAAGTGTCAAGCGGCGCGCGCAAGTACGCTAACCAGACACTCATCAGATATATGGCTCAGGGTGCTGTTGAGTACGCCAAGGAGTTGGGTTACAACATTCCTATCGTGCTTCACCTCGACCACGGCGACAGCTTCGAGCTTTGCAAATCTTGCATCGAGTTCGGATTCTCTTCAGTTATGATTGACGGCAGCCATCTCCCTTATGACGAGAATGTGGCCCTCACAAAGAAAGTTGTAGAATACGCTCATCAACACGATGTTACAGTTGAGGGTGAGCTCGGCGTTCTGGCCGGTGTAGAGGATGAAGTAAGCGCTGAGACCCACACTTACACCCGTCCTGAAGAGGTTGAGGATTTCGTAAGCAAGACAGGCGTTGACAGCCTCGCTATCTCTATCGGAACTTCACACGGAGCATACAAATTCAAACCTGGTCAAAAACCTGAGATCCGCCTTGACATTCTCCACGAGATTGAGAAGAGAATCCCTGGATTCCCTATCGTTCTCCACGGTTCATCAAGCGTCCCTCAGGACATCGTAGCCGAGATTAACAAATACGGCGGTGCGCTGAAGGATTCTATCGGTATCCCTGAGGAGCAGCTCCGCGAGGCTTCAAAGAGCGCTGTGTGCAAGATCAACATCGACAGCGACGGCCGTCTGGCTATGACAGCCGCTATCCGCAAAGTGTTCGTTGAGAAACCTGAAGAGTTCGACCCTCGTAAATACTTGGGCCCTGCTCGTGACAAGCTTAAAGAGCTCTACAAACATAAAGTAGAATACGTTCTGGGATCAAACGGTAAAGCATAAAGCACCAGATGCGCTACATATTCGTCGTCAACGGCCGAAGAGACAAGTCTCACATTATGCCCGATCTGCAGAAGCAGATTGAGGAGGTCACCATTGACCATATCATATATGAGACCAAAGGAGTAGGGGACGGCACGAGATATGTAAGGCTATACTGTGAGTTCCACGACAAGGAGGAAATATGCTTTGTGGCGTGCGGCGGAAGCGGTACTACAAATGAGGTGGCCGCAGGAATTATCGGCTTTGAAAACAAATACATGGCCATTCTGTCCTACGGTACCTCCAATGATTTCATAAAGTACTATCCCGA
>JAGDBY010000054.1 GCA_017958765.1 Bacteroidales bacterium
AAGTTTTAGGCTACAGAATACAAACTGATCAACGTCCAGACCGGCCGAGAATTCGAGGATGCGGGATGGACTATGTTCGATCTTCAGGGAGATTCTCCTTCGCTGATCCGTGCCGTATATCAGAACCCGAAATTCTCTCCGCGTAACGACCTGGACGGCATATATCGCTACGCAGACTGGATGCCTGTCAAGAGAATCCTGAGCAATTCCTGCGCTCCGGTCACATACAGGTCGAAGAAGCTGGGTAAGTTTTTGGGACTAAAGAATCTGTATATAACATTCTCCGGCTGGAACCCTAAGATTAAGGCCCGTTTCAAAACCTGCTCGTTCAAGGAGACCGAGGCTTATTCCGTTCTGGCAAGATTGGATGAGAATGAGAAGAGAATCCTCATAGTCCAGTCCGCCGGCAATACGGCCAGGGCTTTTGCGCAAGTCTGCTCAGACAACAGGATTCCGGTGGTAATCTGCATCCCGAGCGACTGCCTGCGCGAACTTTGGTTCAGAAAAAGGCTTCATAAGTGCGTCAAAGTCATTGCAGTTCCTCCGGGATACGACTATTACGACGCAATAACCCTTGGAGAGAAACTCTCCATCGACCCGGGATATCTTCTAGAGGGAGGAGCAAAGAATATCGCCCGCCGTGACGGAATGGGAACTACCGTTCTGAGTTTCGCTGAGAAAACCGGAAGAATCCCAGACGCATATTTCCAGGCTGTCGGCTCCGGTACCGGCGCTATTGCGGCTTGGGAAAATGCCTGCAGACTGGCGGAAGACGGCGGTTTCGGCGAGAACGATATGAAAGTGTATGTGGCTCAGAACAAGCCGTTTACCCTGATTTATGACTCTTGGAAAGCAGGCTCGGCTAATCTCTCTCCGCTTACCGAAGAAGAGGGAAGGCAGAGAGCCGAGAAGATTCTGGCCAAAGTCCTCTCCAACCGCAAACCCCCTTACGGCATCCACGGAGGCCTTTTCGAAGTGTTACAAAAGAGCGGAGGCGACGTGTTCCTTGCTGACAACGATGACATTCTCTACTGGATGATGCAGTTCAGAGAGCTCGAGGGATATGACATCCTCCCGGCAGCCGCCGTGGCTGTCAGCGCCCTTGCCCAGGCAGTCAAAGAGGAGAGACTGAAGAGGGACGACTACGTGATGCTCAACTGCACCGGAGGCGGCGTAATTGGCTCTATGAGCAAAGGATGTGTGTACAAAGAGCCGGATCTCGTGATAGATCCCGAGACCCCTGCAGAAGAGATTATCAGTAAGGTCAATTCTCTTTTTTAGCCCTCTCGAGGTTGGTAAGATAGACTCCTACGAAAACCAGAAGGGTTCCTACTACCGTATAGACTGAAATCTTAGCCAAACCGGCTATCAGCGAGAATATTGCGGCCACAACCGGCTGCAGGTAGTTGTACATTGCTATAACCGTAGGATTGAGGACCTGCTGGCCTACAGGAAGGAGCAGATATCCTATGAAAGTGCCGAAAAGCACTACGTATCCCACTTCAAGGAGCACTTTTGCAGAGAGGATGTTCCACTCAGTCTGAATGATTCCCGGCCCTGAAACGAAAAGCATCAGCACTGCCGATACGGTAAAGAGCCATTTCATCAGAGTGAAAGGAGAATACTTCCTGGTGAGGTTGGCGTATCTTACCATATACAGAGCGCCGAACACCTGAGAGAGCACAATCAGAATGTTGCCCAGGAGCGGGTTTGTGACGTGTACGGCCTCGTCGCTCTTGCCTGTAAGGAGGAATGTGAGCATACCGGCAAAGCCTATCACAACGCCCAGAATCTTAACCCAGTAAGGCTTCTCTCCCTGCAGCATCCATATCAGAAGCAGAGTGAAAAACGGTGTTGTAGAGCACATCACAGAGGCATCCACGGGTGAAGTCATATTCATTCCGTAGATAATGCACATCTGGTTGGCGAAAATTATCAGCAGCGACGCTATGATAATGTGGATGAAGTCTGTTTTCTCGATCTTCTCTTTAGGCGCTACGCTTTTCGGCAGGATGAGAGATCCCAGCCAGAAGAGGCAGGCTGCCCCCATAATTCTGATACCTGTCAGGACAATAGGTTGAATGTCAGGAGAATTGAGAGCGTCTTTTCCGATAGGTGACATCAGTCCCCAGATTACGTTGGCCGCAAGCATCGCGATGTGGCCCCAAACAATTGCTTTAAGTGCTTTCATCTTTCTGTTATTGGTGCAAAGATAGGGAAACTATTTCTCCTTTTTTTATACTTTTGCACTGCGAATTTCGGAAAAATTGTGAGAGATATGTGTAAATCAAGGTTCTTTTCTATTGCAGCTCTTCTGATTGCGGTGTCGTTCTGTGCTGCCGCTCAGCCGGGTACACCAAGCTATACCCTTGACAGCGTAGCCGTTACAGGGAGCAAGATTCCCCTTTCCCTGGGCCAGAGCGCCAGAATCGTAACCGTGATGGACAGCGTCAGAATTGCCGCAATGCCAGCTATGAGCGTAAACGACCTGCTGAAATTCGCCGTGGCGGTGGATGTCCGCCAGAGAGGAGTGATGGGAATGCAGACCGACATCAGTATGCGCGGCGGTACTCACGACCAGATTGCGATTCTGCTGAACGGTATCAATATCAGCGACCCTCAGACCGGTCACAACGCAGCCGATTTTCCAGTTGACATAAGCCAGATAGAGAGAATTGAGATTCTGGAGGGCCCTGCAGCCCGCGCATACGGCACATCCTCACTGCTGGGCGCGGTGAACATAGTGACCAAGTCTTTCGAAGAATCGGGAGTTACTGCAAGGGTGGAAGGAGGATCGTACGGCCTTCTGAATGCCGGCCTTTCAGGCCATATCGTAAAGAACGGATTCAGCAACAATCTCTCGGCAAGTTACTTGCGTTCAGACGGTTATAATAAGACAAAAGCCGGTACTCCAAACACCGACATCTCTGCGGCAAAGCTCTTCTACCAAGGCGCCTACAGCTCCGACTCTTTCAGCCTGGGATGGCACGCCGGCGCTTCGCTGCGTGATTTCGGATCGAATACATTCTACAGTCCCAAGTTTGACGATCAGTTCGAACACACTTTCAAGTCTTTTACCGCTCTGCAGCTAGAGACTTATACCAAGCTTCACATTAAATCATCGGTTTACTGGAACCATTCTCAGGACAGATTCGAGCTCTTCAGAGGCCAGAAAGACAAATATCCGTACAATTATCACAGAGTGAATGTGGCCGGAGTCAATCTCGGTGGCTGGTTCGAGACCTCCATTGGTAAAACCGCTTTCGGAGCCGAGGTAAGAAACGAGAATATAATCAGTACAAATCTGGGAGAGCCTCTTTCATCTCCTATTCCGGTCACAGGGGCCGATGCTGAATACAGGGTGGGGCTGAACCGCACCGATATGAACTTCTATCTGGAGCACAACGTGATTTTAAGGAGGTTTACATTCTCCGCCGGAGTTGTAGCCGCAAAGAACACCGGAAACAACGACCGTCTCCGTCTCTATCCCGGAGTAGATGCAAGTGTCCGTATATCAGACTCTTGGAAGCTCTATGCTTCCTATAATTCCTCATTGAGAATGCCTACTTTCACGGAGCTTTACTACTCTGTCGGAGGCCATCAGGCGGACAAGAATCTGAAAGCGGAGAGAATGCAGGCGGTGGAGTTCGGAGTGAAGTATATGAAAGCGGGAATCCGTGCGATTGCTTCCGTCTATTATCACAAAGGGACGAACCTGATTGACTGGATCAAAGATAATTCCGTGCCCGACGCTCCCTGGACCTCCGTCAACCACGCAGAGCTGAATTCTCTGGGAGAGGAGATAACCCTCCATATCGAGCCGGGAGTAATTGCAGGAAACGAATATTTCCCTATCCGCGACATAGATATCAGTTACAGCCATATAGACCAGAGTAAAGCCCCGTTGGAAGGTTATGAGTCCTATTATGCCTTGGAATATCTCCGTAACAAAGCGGTTATACAGGCTGACTTCATTCTCTTGAAGAAACTGAACCTGAATATTTCATACAGATGGCACGATAGGGTGGGAAGCTACCGTCTCTATGAAGATGGAGCGGACACAGGAAAGACGGTGACATTCTCCCCGTATTCACTTCTGGACGCCAAGATATCATATCCTTTCGGCAATTTCAGAGCCTATCTCTCGGCGGAGAATCTGCTCAACTGCAGATACTTTGACCACGGCAACGTGCCCCAGCCGGGGATTTGGATAAAAGGGGGGCTTTCCTTTACTTTTTTTAAATAATATCCCTTCAAAATGGCTAAATTTGCGCCGCTATGATGAATCTGTTTACACAAGGCGGTACGGTTAGCGCAATCCTGATTCTGGCCCTTGTAGTGGCCAGCGGACTGTACCTTGGAAGAATTAAAGTCAAAGGCATTTCTCTGGGCACGACTTGGATCCTCTTCGTGGGTATTCTCCTGAGCCATTTCGGCCTGAGAATAGACCCTACAATGCTCTCATTCATAAAGGATTTCGGTCTGATCCTGTTCGTGTTCGCGATAGGCCTTCAGGTAGGCCCCGGCTTCTTCAGCGCTTTCAAACGTGAGGGACTGCCGATGAATATGCT
>JAGDBY010000055.1 GCA_017958765.1 Bacteroidales bacterium
CTTCCTGACGGTTCCGTCGCGGCTAAGGCTATCGCGCAGTCTCTCAAAGAGGCGGGTGTCAAGCCTGAAGAAGTGGACTACATCAACGTACACGCCACCTCTACTCCGATAGGCGATATCTCGGAGCTAAAAGCCATCAAGAGCGTGTTCGGCAAGGCAGCTTACAAAGTAAACATCAGCGCTACCAAGTCTATGACAGGTCACTTGCTGGGCGCTGCCGGCGCTGTGGAAGCTTTGGCTTGCGTCCACGCTATCAACTCGGGTATTATCCCTCCTACAATCAACTTCAAGGTTGCTGACCCTGAGATTGATTATGATATGAACCTGACTCTCAACAAGGCGCAGAAGAGGGATGTGAGAGTCGCAATAAGCAACAGTTTCGGATTCGGCGGCCAAAACGGGTGCCTGACTCTGAAGCGATTTGAAAACTAATTCTTATCTTTATGGCAGTTATGATCCGCAGGACTGTCATATTTTTTTTCTCATTTATCCTCCTCACTTCGAGTTTTGTCTGTCAGGCTCAGAATGTTAAACTGACTGACAAGCAGAAGGAAGCTGTTATGCAGTTTATCATCCAGGGAGGCGACACTCTCTTCGTGGATCAGATACCGCCCGCTTTCATCTACTCCAGAGGGCCGAAGAACAGCAGGGATTGGGTTAAGTACTACAAGAGGGTGTACAATTTCGCCAAGGCCTATCCTTATTCTCTGTTCGTAGCCAAGACTATCAACGAGACCGACAGTCTCTTCGACGCTTACGGGTTTACCAAGAAGCAGAAGGACCGCTATCTGGGCAAGATAAAGGATGCCCTTCTGGCCAACTTCAAGCCTCTTTTCAAGCAGCTTACCCTGGGCCAGGGACTGATGATGATCCGCCTGATAGTCAGGCAGGTGGGCAAAACCCCTTATGTCATCATCGATGAATATCTGGGCGGAGTGAACGCTGTGTTCTGGCAGGGATTCGCCAAGCTTCTCAGCGGAGACCTCAAGCAGGGATACGATAAGTTAGGAGAAGACGAGGATCTGGAGGAGCTGGTGGTCTATTGGGAGTTCGGCAGTTTCGACTATCTCTACGAGATGATTTTCGGCGAACCGGCCCCTAAGATTTATATCCCGCAGGAGTTCCAGGAGCCTTTCTACAAGACACTGGAGAATGACAGGTATTTCAAAAAGATTCTGCAGGAGGACATTAAGTAGTCCTTATTCTGTTCAGGACAGGCTCTTCCCCTTCACTGTAAGATATGTAGGTCGGATTGTTGTACCAATCCCCGAGCACCATCATTCTGGCACCGCAGCCGAGGCGGGTGTCGACTACCTGATGAATGTGCCCGTAAACGAAGATATCTACGGGAGAATTCTTTATGAACTCTTCTGAGAATGCGGCAAGCCTCTCGCTGAGCCCTTTGTACCGGTTGCTGTCTTTGGTATGATGTCGCTGCTTGCGGTATTTGCTCCAGTCCCTTCCGAAATTGTAGATGAACTTAGGAGGGCAGAGATTCAACAGCTTGATGTTGAGTTTGTTGCGGAAGAAGAATTTGATGATGGGATATCCGATTCCGCGGTTGCCCAGTCCGTCTCCGTGGGCCATTGCGAACTTCTTCCCGCCGATAGTCTCTATGTGAGGCTGCGTGTCTATTACGTCCAGGCCGATCTCATTCTCCAGGTATCCGAAGGTCCAGTAATCGTGGTTTCCCTTCAGGAAAACGATTCTCACTCCGCTGTCGGTGAGCCTTTTCATCTCTTGGAGGAAGACAGTGTAGTCCTCGGGATATTTGCCCTGTACCTCTGCCCAGAAATCGAAGATGTCCCCGAGAAGGTAGATCGCCTTGGCCTGTTGAGGGATTGAAGACAGAAAGTCCAGAAAAGCGCTCTTTACAGACTCTTCTCCGGGGAGTTTAGCCCCCAGGTGGACGTCTGCGATAAAGTAATACTGAGCCGGGACTAACTGCATGACGCTATCTGATAAATGTTGAACAGAGGCAGGCGATGCCGACTATTGCGCAGTAAAGGGCAAACCATTTCAGGCGGGCTTTCTTGACGAGGGCTATCATCACCCTGCAGGCGAAAATGCCCGAGATGAATGCCGCAAGGAAGCCGAGGCAAAGGCTCAGGACGCTTATGTTGCTGGCTGCAGGGTTGAATTCTCCGTCAAGAAGACTTAGAAAAGCCTCCCCGAGAATAGGGACGAGGACCATCAGGAATGAGAACTGAGTCACCTCGCTCTTCTTCGCTCCGCATAGCAGGCCGGTGGCGATGGTGCTGCCCGAGCGGGACAGACCAGGTATCACGGCGATTGCCTGGGCGATACCCATCATAAAGGCTTTCCCGTAGGACATAGGCCCCTCTTTAGGCTTTACCGCCTCGCTGAGGAACAGCAGCAGGGAGGTTACCATAAGGGCGATTCCGACTGTCAGAAGGCCGGAGGTGAAGATCCCCTCGACTCTGTCCTTGAAGAACATTCCCACTATGAAGACCGGTATCATCGAGACGCAGATCATCAGGATGTAGCGTGTCTGGTCGTTGTATTTGAACTTGAACAGTCCTGAGATCAGGTCCAGAATCTCTTTCCAGAAGCATACGATAACGCTCAGCACAGTCGCTGCGTGGACAATTATCTCGAAGGAGAGATTTCCGGTCTCGATCCCGAAGAGCTCTTTGGCTATGACCAGGTGTCCGCTGCTGCTGACAGGGAGAAATTCGGTAAGACCTTGCAGGATACCGAGCAAAATGGCCTCTACTGTATTCATTCTTTATCTTTTTCTGAATTCTTCTTCCCCATTATAGCTACGACAATTATCACTATGCCGAGGATAATCAATATAGGGGCTGCTACAAGCCGGCGGAAATCGAACATTGCGTCGTTGAACACCGCAGGGTCGCTGCTGCCTCCTCCAATCATGAGAATATAACCGGATACCATCACTATAAGACCGATAAGTATCTGTTTTACACCTCTTTTCGAAACTGAGAATTTTGCCATTATAATGATTTGATTACTCTAATAATAAAGGTCGTCTTTAGACAGGTAGGCTACTTTGCCCACAACGTACCACGCTGCGATCATACAGATGAGAATGCCCACGAGCAGCACCACCCCGAAGATCAAAAACAGGAGCGAGCTGTCGAACATAGCGAAGATTGCGCTGGCGTGTTTCTTGGCGTACAGCAGTGTGGCGCTCAGCAGGATGATTGCCACCAGTCCGGCTACGACTCCCTGCAGCGCAGCCTGTTTGACGAAAGGCCTCCTGATGAAATTCTTCTTGGCTCCCACAAGACGCATCGTATGTATCGTAAATCTCTTGGCATAGACGTTCAGTCTGACTGTATTGCCGATGAGTACGAACGAGATGAACAGCAGCAGCAGTATCGCGATGGACATCACTATGCCGATTTTGTTGAGGTTGGCGTTGAGCATATCCACGAGGGACTCCTGATAGGTGACCTCCTTCACGAGAGGCATCGACGACAGGATTCCTTTTATCATGCTCAGGGAATCGCTGGAGCAATACTCTGCGTTGAGGTTCAGGTCAATTGAGATAGGGATGGGGTTCACCTCGAAAACATCCAAAAAGTTGTCTCCGAGCAGGTCTTTCATCTCCTGGTATCCCTGCTCCTTGGAGATATATTCCGCAGCTTTGACGAATTCTTTGCCGGCCAGCTCCTTCTCAAACTGAAGCGCTTTCTCCTCCGTGGTCCCCGATTTGAGGATTACCGAGACTACCGTATTCTCCTTGAAATAGTTAGCGACGCCCTTCGCGTTGAAACCCACGAAACATACTATCCCGACCAGGTAAAGAACGAGGCTGATACTGATTGTAGATGAGAGATATGACTGAATCAGCCTCCTTGTGATGATTGTTTTATCCTTTCTAGCCATCCTATTCGTTTAATTCCCAAAGATAATTAAAAAAAAATATTATCTTTGTATCGAATTTGCCCTAAAAGTTGTTTACTAATGAGCGAGCCTATCAGAATCCTGTATGTCAACTCGGAAGTTTATCCGTATACTCCTGAGTCTGACATAGCTGTAGTCGGACGGTATCTGCCTCAGGCAGTGCAGGAAGCCGGCAGGGAGATCCGCTCATTTATGCCGCGTTACGGCTGTATCAACGAGCGCCGCAATCAGCTTCACGAAGTGATCCGTCTTTCGGGCATGAACATCATTGTCAACGATACCGTGCGTCCACTGATTATCAAGGTGGCTTCCATCTCCGCAGCGAGGATGCAGGTTTACTTCATAGACAATGACGAGCTGTTCCGCCCTAAGACCATAGCTAAGGATGATAAAGGCAATTATTTTGCTGACAGCGACGAGAGGGCTATATTCTTTGCCAGAGGCGTTCTGGAGACGGTCAAGAAGTTCCGCTGGAAACCCGATATCGTTCACTGTCAGGGATGGGTGTCTCAGATTCTCCCTCTCTATCTGAAGAGGGCTTACAATGACGACCCGATATTCTCTGATTCCAAAGTGGTCTTATCTCTCTATAATGATGCTCCCGACATTGTGTTCTCTTCAGGTATGAAGAAGAAGGTTTTGTTCGGAAACGTGACTGAGGAGGATCTTTCCGTCCTCGAGCCTGCCGATGGCACAAATCTTGCGAAGTTGGCTATTCAGTATTCTGACGGTGTCATTCTCGGTGACGCCGGGGTCGACAAGGCTCTTGTCAAGTTCGCCCAGAAGAGGAAACTCCCTGTTCTGGAGAGCGCCAAGATAGGTTTGACCGAGACAGACTACATCAAAGAGTATAACGATTATTACAATCAAATTTTGGGAATCTGATGTCTAAGATCTATAGGGCAGTCGCAGCGGCTTTCAGTGTTATAATAGCGGGTTTATCGTTTGTATCGTGTATCGAGACGGATTATTCCATCGGTTCCGAGTATGCCCCTACCGATCAGAATCTCTACGTGAAGACTTCCCTCATCGACATCCCTATCGGACAGAAGTATGCGGACAGTCTTCAGAGTATGTGCTACCAGATGACGGTGGGCTCTATCTACGACGAGACCTTCGGAGCCACCACCATTGACCTGGCGGCCACGGTTACCCCTAAAGACACAGGCTACAGATTCGAGAATACCAGTTCTATCGAGATCAGGAGAGCCTACCTTTTCTGCAGTCTGAATGAAGTAAAGACGTTTGAAGAGAATCAGGAGAATATTTTCCAGCATTTTGAGCTGTATCAGCTGGACAGGGTGTTGGATTCTCTGACAATATTCTCCAACAGTATCACAAGCAAGGACTACACTAAGAAAGTCAATCTGGGTTCTACCGTATATGACGGCGGTGATACCCTGGTGATCCACCTCCAGCCGGAGTTCGCAATGCAGTATCTGCTCGCTACCGACGAGGAGTTCGATTCTCTAAGCCTATATGCTAAGAATCACAAAGGGCTCTATCTTAAGGCCGACGCTCCGGAGGGGACTACGCCGGGAGGAAGGTTCAACTGCTTCTCATCGATGAACATTTTCATCGACTTCTCATTCGACGACACGCTGAGAAATATCAGAAGAGATACTACGGCGGCATTTGACGTGGGTTCTTCATCTCACGGTTTTGCCATCCAGACATACACTCATGAGAACCTTGTTCCGGAGATGGACGTTGACAATGACAGCGAGGTTCTGCAGTATCAGGGTCTGTCAGGCATCAAGCCTTTCATATCGGCCAAAGTGCTCAAAGAGCTTCTGGATGATTGGGCTGCCGGCGTGGGAGTCGATCCTAAGAAGATTATGATAGCCAGAGCGTCGCTCATCCTCCCTTATGAGGATCCGGACGACATTACCGAGGTGGATTTTTATCCTCAGGGTCTGTTCCCGTGCACCCGCTCGGCAAATGCCAAGGGTATCAAGCAGTATTCTCCGCTGGTTACTATCTACGACGATACTTTCAACAGGGGAGAGATCAATACATCACTGAATTGCTACAGGCCTGACATCACAATGTTCGCGCAGGATCTGCTGATGTCCAAGCCTGAGGATATAGACGAGACGCTGGATATCTGGCTGATCGCTCCGTTCCTGTATGTCCAAGAGAGCGAGAACTCGTCCAACTATCTGGACTATATGCTGTATGACCCTTACAGCTACTATGGCTACGGCGGCTACGGCTACTCTTATTCCAGCGCAAGTATGTACAATACCAGCTACTATTCTCAGCTGATGTCCGCTATGTACGCTCAGCAGTCTTCGACGACCACATTCTACTATGCCGACTATATGAACTATTTCACCGGCAGAATCAACGGTAACGGCGCCGTAAGACATCCTCAGCTTCAGATTACATACGCCATAATGGAAGACTTATAATGCAGCGCCTTGCTGTGTGAATTCGGGAGCGTCCTTTGCGGCGCTCCTTTTTTTGTCGATACTTATTGCGAGGCTCGGTCGAAAAAGTGGTTTTTCAAAAATGTTTCATCTTTGTAACTCGCTGAAAAAACTGAGAGTTAGGGTTCAAATTTTTTGGTCAAAAAAATATAAATAATCTTTAAAAAAATTTTGGTATTTAATTTTTTTGAGTACCTTTGCAACCCGCGAAATACGCGCGTAACAGCCTATTTCGCTGATAATTAGAAGTTTAGAAATAATTAAACAATAGAAAAATGTTACAACCTAAGAAAACTAAGTTTAGAAGACAGCAGAAGGGGCGTATGAAAGGTCTTGCTCACAGAGGCCATCAGATCGCTTTCGGTTCATTTGCTATTAAGACAATGGAGTCTTGCTGGCTTACAGGCCAACAGATTGAAGCTGCTCGTCAAGCTGTAGTACGTCACATGAAACGTGAAGGTAAGATTTGGATCAGAGTTTTCCCTGACAAACCTTACACTAAGAAGCCTGCTGAGGTACGTATGGGTAAAGGTAAAGGTAATCCTGAGGGATTCGTTGCCCCTGTTACTCCGGGCCGTATTCTTATCGAAGCTGAAGGTGTTCCTTTGGCAGTTGCAAAAGAAGCTCTTCGTTTAGGTGCACAGAAATTGCCTGTCACTTGCAAATTTGTAGTAAGAAGAGATTATGTTGAATCTAATCAATAGGAGAGAATAAGATGAAAGCACAAGAAATCCGTGAAATGGCTCTTAAAGATTTGCGTGAGCGAATCGCCACTGAGAAACAGAATCTCAACACAATGAGAATGAACCACGTTATCTCTCCGTTGGAAGATACATCTAAGATTAAGAAAGCTAAAACTGACATCGCACGTATGATGACTATTTTGGCAGAGAAAGAACAACAGAACTAAATAGATCTTGGCTATGGAAAGAAATCTTCGTAAAGAAAGAATAGGAATCGTGGTAAGCAACAAAATGGACAAATCTATTGTAGTTGCTGTTAAGACTAAAGAGAAACACCCTATTTACGGCAAGTTCGTAAATAAGACCACAAAGTTTGTCGCTCAAGATGACAAGAACGAGTGCAGTGAAGGCGATACAGTTCGCATCATGGAGACCCGTCCGCTGAGCAAGACAAAACGTTGGAGATTAGTAGAAATCGTAGAAAAAGTTAAATAACATGATACAACAAGAATCACGTCTAATGGTGGCAGATAACAGCGGTGCTAAAGAGGTTCTTTGCATCCGCGTTTTGGGCGGCACACGTCGTCATTATGCCAGTGTAGGTGACAAGATAGTTGTTGCCGTTAAGAGTGCGATCCCTGGTGGTAACGCCAAGAAAGGTTCAGTTTCCAACGCAGTGGTTGTTCGTACAAAGAAAGAGATTCGCCGTCCCGATGGTTCTTACATCCGTTTCGATGACAATGCTTGCGTATTGCTCGACAAACAGGATGAGATCGTAGGTACCCGTATTTTCGGCCCTGTTGCAAGGGAGTTGCGTGAGAATTATATGAAAATCGTTTCACTCGCCCCTGAGGTGCTTTAATTATTTTTGATTATGAAAAAATTACATATAAAGAAAGGTGATACGGTGTATGTAAATGCCGGGAACGACAAGGGTAAAACCGGAAAAGTTCTTGAGGTGCTTACATC
>JAGDBY010000056.1 GCA_017958765.1 Bacteroidales bacterium
GAGAGAATTGAACCCTTTGGACAGTATCTCGTCGAAGAGAAGAAGCGAGCTCACATATTCTCCCTTAAGGAAATAATCGGTGAGTCTGAAGTAGTAGTCGTAATCAAGGACGTTCAGATTCTTTATCACCATATCGTAGGTGACGCTGTTTCCGCAGAATGCCACCGTCTGGTCGAAAAGAGTGAGGGCGTCTCTCATAGAGCCGTCCGCTTTCTGAGCAATGATATGGAGGGCATCCTCGCTGATTGTAACCGACTCTTTTGCAGCTATATCCTTGAGATTCCTCACCATATCCTCTATCGTGATACGGTTGAAGTCGTAAGTCTGGCAGCGGGAGAGAATCGTAGGGAGAATCTTGTGTTTCTCCGTGGTGGCGAGGATGAAAATAGCGTGTGCCGGCGGCTCCTCAAGGGTCTTGAGGAAAGCATTGAAAGCTGAAGCGGAGAGCATATGCACCTCGTCTATGATAAAGACGCTGTACTTGCCGATCTGCGGAGGGATTCTCACCTGATCGATAAGGCTGCGGATATCATCTACAGAGTTGTTGCTGGCTGCGTCCAGCTCGTGGATGCAGTAAGAGCGGCCTTCATCGAATGACTTGCAGGACTCGCACTCGCCGCAAGGCTCCATATTAGGCCCCGGGTTGCTGCAGTTGATAGTTTTGGCAAAGATACGGGCCGTAGTGGTCTTGCCCACTCCGCGAGGGCCGCAGAACAGATAGGCGTGAGCCATCTGCCCGGTGAGAATGGAATTCCTCAATGTCCGGGAGATATTGTCCTGGCCTATGAGAGTCTCGAAACTGCGCGGCCTGTATTTCCTTGCTGAAACTATAAATGCCATACGCTACAGTTCGAGTTTGACCGGTTTGATCATATTCTTCGGATTGAGAATAGTATCGAGCTGGGCTTTTGTAAGAAGCTTCTTCTTCAAAACCAGTTTGTACACGCTTCCGCCTGTCTCGAGAGCCTCTTTGGCAACATCGGTGCAGTTAGAATAGCCGATGTATGGCTTAAGAGCGGTTACAATGCCGATACTGTTCTCTACCAGTTCACGGCAGTGAGCCTTGTTGGCGGTGATGCCTTCGATGCACTCTACGCGAAGTGTATCGAAACCGGCTGTCATCCATCTCTGAGACTCGATCAAGCTTTCCACCAGAACCGGCTCCATAACGTTCAACTCTAATTGAGCCGCTTCTGATGCGAAAGTGATAGCCGTATCGTTTCCGAAAACTTTGAAGCAAATCTGATTCATTACCTCAGGAATGACAGGATTTACCTTGCCAGGCATAATTGAAGAACCCGGCTGTTTCGGAGGGAGGTTAATTTCAGCAAGTCCGGTTCTTGGGCCTGATGACATAAGCCTCAAGTCGTTGCACATCTTGGATACTCTGATAGCCAGCTCTTTGAGAACTGAGTGGTAGGTTGTCATGCAAGATGTGTCATTTGTAGCTTCTACCAAGTCGGGAGCCAGTGTAACGTCCCAACCGGTGTCGTTCTTTATGAATGCGGTGCAAAGCTTAGCGTAACCCGGCTCTGATGTGATGCCGGTGCCGATTGCTGTTGCGCCCATATTGATTACCAAGAATCCTTTCGATGCTGTGTCGAGCTTCTTGGCTTCATTCTTCAAAGCTGTGGCAAAAGCGTGGAATGACTGATAAAGAGTCATTGGAACTGCGTCCTGAAGCTGGGTTCTACCCATTTTGATAACGCTTCTGAACTCTTTGGCCTTATTCTCCAGAGCGACGATAAGATCGTAGAGAGACACCATCAACTGCTGGTGAATCAGATACATACCGAAGTGCATAGCTACAGGGTAAGCGTCGTTTGTAGACTGAGCCATATTGACGTGGTCGTTAGGGTGAACCACCTTGTAGTCACCGTGCTGCTTGCCGAGAAGCTCGAGCGCTCTGTTGGCGATAACCTCGTTGGCATTCATATTCATACTTGTACCTGCGCCGCCCTGAATCATATCAACAGGGAAGTGCTCCAGGTGCTTGCCTTCGATAAGCTCGTCGCAGGCTCTGCAGATAGCTTCCTTAACTTCACTGCTCATAAGACCGAGCTCGTAGTTAGCTTCGGCAGCTCCTTTCTTAACGTATCCGAAACCTTTGATTATCTCCGGATAATCGTAAAGTTTGTTGTTGCTTATGTTGAAATTTTCAATTGCACGGAGTGTCTGAACACCGAAAAGGGCCTCAACGGGAACTTCTTTGTCACCGATCAGATCGTGTTCTTTTCTCGTTTTGCCTGAAGTTTTGAATTTGAATTGTTGTATGTTTATATCTGTTAAATTAATTCACTGTTATATCTTACAAATATAATAAAAAGAAAAGAAAGTCTTATGTTTGCACTAAAATTAAAAGGACAATGCGATTTGCTTTCAAGAAGAGTCACTCACAGGTAGCATACTGCGCTCTGAGCATCCGTAGCGGAACTGCCGATGAACCACAGAAATACAGCGGATTAGCGCACCTGACGGAGCATATGCTTTTCAAGGGAACTGACAAAAGGAACGCAACAAACATAAACAACAGACTGGAGGTTCTGGGGGGAGAACTGAATGCCTACACCACCAAAGAAGAGACTGTGGTTCACGCCACAGTCCTCAAGGAAGATATATCCAAAGCTATCGACCTTTTGTTCGAGATAGTATTCCGGTCCACTTTCCTGGCCAAAGAGCTTGAGAAGGAGAAGGCCGTGGTGATAGACGAGATCAACCTCTACAAGGACTCCCCTTCCGACTATATTTTCGACGATTTCGAGCAGTTTCTCTTCGACAGTCATCCCCTCTCCAGACCTATTCTGGGGACGGTTTCTTCGCTGAAGAGAATCCAGTCGGAGGCTATTGTCAAATACGTTTCCCAGAATTTCACCCCTGACAGAATGAGCTTTGCGATTGTCGGCGATTTCGACAAGGAGGCCATCCTGAAGACCACAGCAAAGATTCTGAAAAAATATACCGACAACCCGCTTACCGATGACAATCAGCCGATTGCCGGCAGCACGGCGGCAGAGCCTGTCTTCAAGCCTTTCAACAAGACTGTTGCAAAGCACAATCACCAGGCTAACTGCATCATAGGATGCACCGGATATTCTCTGTACGACGAGAGAAGAATCGCCCTGATATTGCTTATCAACATTCTCGGAGGCCCCTCATCGAACTCCAAGCTGAACAGCACCCTGAGAGAGAAAAAGGCCCTCGTATATGCTGTGGAGGCGTCTTACACTCAGTACAGCCAGACCGGAGCGGTGACCATCTACTTCGGCTGCGACAAAAACAACGTGGAAAAATGCAAGGACCTTGTCCTGGGTGAGCTTAAGAAAGTCAAAGAGAATCCGATGAGCGAATCGGCCCTCAAAACTGCGAAGAAACAGATGCTGGCCCAGCTTGCAGTCTCTTCTGAAAACGGTGAGGTTCAGGCACTTGCAATCGGCAAGAGCGTTCTGGTGTTCGGCAACTACCTCTCCGACGAACAGGTCCGCGCCAAGATCAACGCCATTACGGCTCAGGACCTGATTACTGTGGCAAATGATATCTTTGCAGACGAGAAGCTCTCGTATCTATTCTACATCTAATCCGAAATGACAGAAAAAGAGTACATATCTCAATTCTCCACCGAAGTAAACCAGGCTCTTTCGTGGCTGGAAAAGGAGACTCATATCCGGACAAACCACCCCAGAATGCTTTCGGGGCAGGATGTGGGACACCTTCTGAACTTTCTGGTCAAAGAGACCGCAGCAGGGAACATCCTGGAGATCGGAGTTTTCACCGGCTACTCTTCCATCTGTCTTGCATGCGGTCTGGGACCGGACGGACATCTGGATGCCCTGGAGATTAACGACGAGCTTGAAGACCTGATACTTAACGGCTACCGGAGAGCCGGGGTTTCAGAGAAAATCACCCTCCGTTTCGGTGATGCAAAAGAGATAATTCCGACGCTCGGTTCAACTTACGACCTGGTCTATATCGACGCCGACAAAAGGGAGTATCCGACTTACTACCGGATGGTGTTCGACAAAGTGAGAGTCGGAGGGCTAATCATAGCCGACAACGTCCTCTGGGACGGAAAAGTGTTTGCCGACAATGTGCCTCAGGATGCCCAGACAATGGGTATCTACAATTTCAACAAAACCGTGGCTGAAGATCCCCGGGTGAACAATTTCATCCTCCCTATCAGGGACGGCCTGAATATCATCAAAAAGATCCGCTGACGGAGAGAGGGTCGATTACCAGTTTCTTGTAGTATTCTCCCACCATCATCCTGTCCCTGAGGGCAAGCGCATCAGTTTTTGCCTTTTCGAAAGCCTCTTTGTTCTCCTCTTTCACAGGGTTTGCAGGAGGAGAATCCATAGTGAGAGGGTTGATCGGAGTGTCGTTCTTCCAAACTCTGAAATCAAGGTGGGCTCCGGTACTCTGGCCGGTGCTTCCCACGTAGCCGATCACCTGGCCCTGAGAGACTCTGGCGCCGGCTTTTATCCCCTGTCCGAAGCGTGACAGGTGGAGGTATGCAGTTCTGTAAACAGAGTTGTGTTTGATCCTGACTGTAAGTCCTCCCGCACCCTCATTCTTCGCCGAAGTAACCACTCCGTCGCCGATTGTAACTACCGGCGTACCGTAAGGAGCAGCATAGTCTACGCCGGTGTGAGGCTGCACTTTACGGGTTATAGGATGGCGTCTGGCGTAGGTGAAGCCGGAGCTGATCCTGGTGTAAGAGAGAGGCGCTTTCAGGAAAGCTTTCTTCATACTCTCTCCGTTCTCATTCCAGTATTTGTTACCTCCG
The DNA here is from genome assembly GCA_017958765.1 of Bacteroidales bacterium. Taxonomy (GTDB): domain Bacteria; phylum Bacteroidota; class Bacteroidia; order Bacteroidales; family UBA932; genus Equibacterium. Next base: position 4,781 of record JAGDBY010000056.1, read on the forward strand.
TCTCCCTCGTCGAAGTAGAAGCATTTGTAGTCCGTATTTGAGTGGGTGAACACAGAATAATAGACGGTTCCGATATCCATCACTTTGTCGTCGATGCTTATTTCATCGAAAAGAGCGCAGAACCTGTCCCCTTTCTGGAGTGCGAAAAAGTCTATCGCCCAAGCATATATGTCCGAAAGTTTTATGGCCAGCAACGGAGAATGGCCTGCATCGATGATGTCGTTCCACAGAGAGGAATTGATCTCGACCTCAGCATACTTCAGGGCGCTTACCATCTCCTTCTCGAAAAGCTCCACGGCAAGGGTGTCTTTGAGGGTGTAGCGCACTATTGACTGCTGGCTGTTCTCATACACGAAATAGGCAAGCGCGCGGGAGGTATCGGTCTCATCGAAGTAGGCGTGATAGTTACGTCCCACCTGGATATTCTTCACGTCGAAAACATCTTTTGAAATCTGCGCCAGTTCGTAAGCCGTCTTCTGAGGAACTCCGTACCTGTCGAGGATTGTGGAAAAATAGTCTCCTCGGCCGACCTGACCCGATTCTTCAAAATAGAGGTCGATAGGGATTCCGTACATGTAAATGTGAGTGTCTTCTTCTGTAACAGGCTCTTCTACCGCATTTTGAGTAGTGCATGAGAATAACAGGGCCAATGACAGAATCAATAGCGAAAAGATCTTCTTGCTCATACCGGATGGGTTTGTGCTAGCAAAGATAATAACTGTTGATAACTTTTTGTAAAAAAGTGTAACAAAATGGAAACATTTGGAAAAGTATTTTATACTTTTGCAATTGGGATTAATCCCTGAATGATTAGATGGTGAAATTTATAGGTGATTACAATGCTAAATTGGACGACAAGGGAAGACTCGTCTTCCCTGTCGCTTTCAAAGAGCTGTGCCTCGACCAGGGCACAAAGCCTGTATTCGTCGTAAAGAAAAACCTGTTCTCTAAATGTTTGGAGATGTATCTCTATTCTGAGTGGGAAGCAGAATCTGACAGTGTCCGCTCTAAGCTTAACCCCTTCAATGTGGAACACGACATATTCTGGAGAGCCTATTTGCAAAACAGGGCGCTTGTTTCTCCTGATGAAAAGATTGGACGCATCACTATCCCGAAAGAGCTTCTGGAGCAGATAGGCGTCAAGAAGGATGTGGTCTTCTGCGGTAAAGATTACAAGATTGAGGTGTGGAGCAAAGAAGAATACGCGAAGACATTCCTGTCCGAAGAGGATTTTGTAAAGCTTGCTGAAAAAATACTGAGATAACGCCATTATGTGTAATGCGTATCATACTCCGGTGTTACTCGAACAGAGTATCTCTTCGCTCTGCATTAAACCTGACGGAGTGTATGTAGATGCCACTTTCGGCGGCGGAGGACACAGCAGAGCCATTCTGGAGAGACTCGGGAGCAAGGGGAGGCTGATGGTGATGGATCAGGACGAGGAAGCGCTCGAGAATGTACCTAAGGACAAAAGGGTCATCGCGGTTCACTCCAACTTCAGGTTTATACACAATTACGTAAGATATCACGGCTTTGACGGCGCAGACGGGATTATCGCCGACCTCGGTGTGTCATCACACCAGTTCGACACTGAGCAGAGAGGGTTTTCATTCCGTTTCAATTCCGAATTGGATATGAGAATGAACAGGCAGGCCGCCAAAGATGCAAAAACAATTATTAATAGTTACGAGAGGAACAGGCTCGAAGAGCTGTTCCGGGTTTATGGAGAGGTGTCGGACGCCCGTAGGGTTGCGGACCTTATCTGCACTGCGAGGGCGGTCTCTCCCATAAACACCACCGATGATTTGGGTAGAGCATTGAGCAGTGTTCTGCCCAAATTTGGAGAACACAAGTACTTGGCAAAAATCTACCAGGCCCTCCGGATAGAGGTCAACGACGAGATGGACGCGCTGGAGAGATTTATGCCTCTTGCCATAAAATCACTGAAACCTGCGGGGATTATTTCGGTAATCACCTATCATTCCCTCGAGGACAGAATCGTAAAGAATGCCATTCGGGACGGGGTCGCCGCAGGCATTCTCGAGAAAGTAAACAAGAAGCCCATTCTCCCTGAAGAAGCGGAGATTGCGGAGAACACCCGCGCCAGGAGCGCAAAACTGAGAGTAGCCCAGAAAAAGAAGAACTGATGGTAGCAAAGTCAAGGAAAATCGTTCGCAGCGTAGTTGACGTGTTCAGCGGAGACGTCATCATCAAGAAGGGTTGGGACAAATACCTGTGGTTCATCATCTATCTGTTCGTGCTGATCATAATCTACATGATCTGGGGGCTGTTCGTAGAGGACAGAATGTCTCAGGTAAGAAAGAATGAAGCTGTGCTGAAAGAGCTCAGAATAGAATATTACCAGAAGGATTTGGAGCTTACCGGTCTCAATGAGAAGACCCGGATCGAGGAACTCCTTCTCAAGAACGGAAACAACAAACTGCACGCGCCTGAAGAGCCGCCGAAGA